>NZ_LSJO01000118.1:0-6108 GCF_001556735.1 Sphingomonas sp. CCH9-F2
GACCGAGGGGCAGTCGTGGCCCCGCCGCGCCGCGCCCGGCACGCTGGTGTTCACCGCCGGCGGCGAGCGCGAATCGCGGATCGCCGCGACCCTGTCGGGTAGAGGTTTCGGCAAGACGGAGTTGCTATAAGGCGCGCGGGGTGGGACAATTTGTCCTAGTCGATCGATCAGAGAGACCATTGATCCCGACTGGTCAGGCGACAGAGAGGGGAGTAGGGGTACGGCCCATGACCAGCGATAGCGATACGCGCGCCGTGGATTACTCGCGCGTGTTCACCCAGGCGATCGACCGGCTCCATGCGGAGGGCCGCTATCGCGTGTTCATCGACATCCTGCGCAACAAGGGCATGTTCCCCAATGCGCGGTGCTTCGCCGGGCACAACGGGCCGAAGCCGATCACGGTGTGGTGTTCGAACGACTATCTCGCGATGGGCCAGCATCCCAAGGTGATCGCCGCGATGGAGGAGGCGCTGCACGATGTCGGCGCCGGTTCGGGCGGCACGCGCAACATCGGCGGCAACACCCATTACCATGTCGACCTGGAAGGCGAGCTGGCCGACCTGCACGGCAAGCAGGCGGCGCTGCTGTTCACGTCGGGCTATGTCTCGAACGAGGCGACGCTGTCGACGCTGGCCAAGGTGCTGCCCGGCTGCATCATCTATTCGGACGAACTCAACCACGCCTCGATGATCGCGGGCATTCGCAACGCGGGCTGCGAGAAGCGCGTGTTCCGCCATAACGACCTGGCGCACCTGGAAGAATTGCTGGCCGCCGACGATCCCGCCAGCCCCAAGCTGATCGCCTTCGAGAGCGTCTATTCGATGGAGGGCGACGTCGCCCCGATCGGTGCGATCTGCGACCTGGCGGACAAGTATAACGCGCTGACCTATCTGGACGAGGTCCATGCCGTCGGCATGTACGGCGCGCGCGGCGGCGGTATTTCGGAGCGTGACGGCGTCGCCCACCGGCTGACGATCATCGAGGGGACGCTGGGCAAGGCGTTCGGGGTGATGGGCGGCTATATCGCCGCGGACCGCACGATCGTGGACGTCATCCGCAGCTATGCGCCCGGTTTCATCTTCACCACCTCGCTGTCGCCGGTACTGGTCGCGGGCGTGCTGGCGAGCGTGCGCCACCTGAAGCAGTCGAGCGTCGAGCGCGAGGGGCAGCAGGCCGCCGCCGCCACGCTGAAGGCGATGATGCGCGATGCCGGGCTGCCGGTAATGATCGGCGAGACGCATATCGTCCCCGTGATGGTCGGCGATCCCGTCAAGGCCAAGAAGATCAGCGACATCCTGCTCGCCGAATATGGCGTCTACGTGCAGCCGATCAATTATCCGACGGTGCCGCGCGGGACCGAGCGGCTGCGCTTCACCCCAGGCCCGGCGCATGACGAGGCGATGATGCGCGAACTGACCGCCGCGCTGGTCGAAATCTGGGACCGGCTGGAACTGCGCATCGCCGCCTGAGGGCGTGCGCGGCGCGACGGATCAATCCTCTCGCCGAGCGCCGTCCACTGTCGCCTCATGCCGCGCGCGCTCGCGCGCATCGGCCTGTTTCTGCGCCTTCGTCCGGCCGAAGGCGGCGCGACTCGCCGCCGCCTGCACCGTCGCGGCGGCGCGCGCCCTGGCCTTGCGGGCGCGGTTCAGGTTGACCACGTCCGCCATCGCGGTCAGCCGCGCACCTGCCGGGCGATGCCGTCGAGCAGGCCGTTGACGAACCCCGCCTCGCGCCGTTCGTAGAAGGCGTGGGCGACATCGACATATTCGGTGATGACCGCGCCGACCGGCACGTCGGCACGCGCCAGCAATTCCCACGTGCCCGCGCGCAGGATCGCCTTCATCGGCCGGTCGAGCCGCTCCAGCGTCCAGCCGCTGGCCAGCTTCCCCTCGACCAGCCGGTCGATCTCGCCCAACCGCGCGTGCGCGCCCGTGACGATATCGTCGAAGAACTGGACGTCGGCCTCGGCATATTCGACGTCCTCGATGACGGCGCCCAGGCGGTGGTGGTGGAATTCGTGGAGCAGCGCGGGGATCGCGGTGCCTTCCATCTCATGCTGGTACAGCGCCTGGACGGCGGCGAGGCGCGCGGCGGCGCGGCTCTTGGATCGGGCAGCGGTTCGGGACATGGGGGCGCGCTGTACGCCCGTCGCGCGCGTTCGTCACCCCCGCGCGGCGTGTTGATCCGCATCAGGCAGTTTTCCGGCAACGTCGGCGCGCGGCCTTCGTTCGTTCACGGTCCGCCATCGCGGGCGCCATCGCATGACCATCGGATAAAAGAGGAGAGCAGACATGGGACTGTTCACCAAGGATATCGAAACGCTCCACGACCTGTTCCTGCACCAGCTGCAGGACATCTATTATGCGGAGAACCAGATCACCAAGGCGCTGCCCAAGATGATCGACAAGGCGACGTCGCCCGAACTGAAGCAGGGTTTCGAAACGCACCTGCGTGAAACCGACGGGCAAATCGCCCGGCTGGAGCAGGCGTTCGAGGCGCTGGGCGAAAAGGCCAAGGCAGTGACCTGCCCCGCGATCGACGGCATCATCAAGGAGGCCAATGAGGTCGCGGGCGAGGTCGCCGACAAGGCGGTGCTCGACGCCGCGCTGATCGCGGCGGCGCAGGCGGTCGAACATTATGAGATCACGCGCTACGGCACGCTGATCGCCTGGGCGCGCCAGCTGGGCCATACGCAGGTCGCCGGGCTGCTGGAGGAGACGCTGGCGGAGGAAAAGGCCACCGACGACAAGCTGACGACGCTGGCCGAAAGCAAGGCCAATGCCGCGGCGGAATTGGCCACCGCCTGACCGGCCGGAAGGGGCGCCTGATCGGGCGCCCCTTTCTGCTTCACTGATTGGTGCGGATGCGCAGCGCCACCGAGCGCGCGTGCGCCGGCAACCCCTCGGCCTGCGCCAACGCGATCGTCGCCGGGCCGAGTTCGTTGAGCGCGCTTTCATCGAGATGCAGGAAGCTGGTGCGCTTCATGAAATCGGTGACGCCAAGTCCGCTGGCGAACCGGGCACGTCGGCCGGTCGGCAGGACGTGGTTTGGCCCCGCGACGTAATCACCGATCGCCTCTGGCGTGAACCGCCCCAGGAACGCCGATCCGGCGTGCCGCAACCGATCGAACAGCGCCTGCGGATCGTCGCACGCCAGTTCGACATGCTCGGGCGCCAGCCGGTCGACCAATGGTATCGCGTCCGACAAGGTCGGAACGAACACGATCGCGCCATTGTCTTCCCACGCGACGCGCGCCACGGCGGCGGTGGGCAAGGTTTCCAGCTGTGCGGCCACCGCATCGGCGACGCGCGTCGCGAAACCGGCATCGTCGGTGAACAGGATCGACTGCGTCGTCGTGTCGTGTTCGGCCTGGCTGAGCAGGTCGGCGGCGATCCAGTCGGGGTCGTTGGCGCCGTCCGCCACGACCACGATCTCGCTGGGGCCGGCGACCATGTCGATCCCGACGACGCCATAGACCTGCCGCTTGGCCTCCGCGACCCAGGCGTTGCCGGGGCCGGTGACAACATCGACGCGCGCGATCCGGTCCGTACCGTAGGCGAGCGCGGCGATCGCCTGCGCGCCGCCCACCCGCCACACCTCGTCCGCCTGCGCCAGATGCGCGGCGGCGAGCACCAGCGGGTTGACGGTGCCGTCGGGAGTGGGGGTGACGACGACCAGCCGCTCCACCCCGGCAACGCGCGCGGGGATCGCGTTCATCAGCAGCGTGGAGGGATAGGCGGCGCGGCCGCCGGGGACATAGATCCCCGCCGCATCGACCGCGCGCCACCGCGCGCCCAGCCGCACGCCGGCGGCGTCGGTGAAGGCGGTATCCTCCGGCCGCTGCTTCTCATGATAGGCGCAGATGCGCGCGGCGGCGAGCTCCAGCGCCGTGCGCAGTTCCGGCTCCAGCCCAGCGAACGCCGTGGCGCAGGCGGCGGCGTCGATCCGCCAGCCGGTGTCGTTCAGGTCGTGGCGGTCGAGCTTCTGCGTGAAGGCGTGCAGTGCCGCGTCGCCGTCGTCGCGGACGGCGCGGATGATCGTGGCGACGTCGCGGGCGACGTCGACGGCGGTTTCGCGGCGGGCGTCGACCAGGGCGTCGAAGCGGGTGGCGAAATCGGCGTCGGTGGTGTCGAGGCGGATCATGCCGCGCGTGCCCGGTCGACCGCGGCGCGGAACGCCTCCACCAGCGGGAAGACGTGCGCGCGTGTCTTCATCGCGGCGCGGTTGACGACCAGCCGCGCGGACACCTGCATGATCCGTTCCACTTCCACCAGCCCGTTTTCCTGGAGCGTGCGGCCCGACGAGACGAGGTCGACGATCCGCGTCGCCAGCCCCAGCGTCGGCGCCAGCTCCATCGCGCCGTTGAGCTTGATGCACTCCGCCTGCACCCCGCGGCGCGCGAAATAGCCCGCTGTCACATGGGGATATTTGGTGGCGACGCGGACATGGCTCCACCCGCGCGGATCGTCACTGGCGGCCAGGTCCGCCGGCTCCGCCACCGACAGCCGGCAATGGCCGATGTCGAGATCGACGGGGGCGTACAGCTCCGCATAGTCGAATTCGGCGAGCACGTCGGAGCCGACGATGCCGAGCTGCGCGGCGCCGTGCGCGACGAAGGTGGCGACATCGAAGGCGCGCACGCGGATCAGTTCGATGCCCGGATCCTGCGTGCGGAAGCGCAGCGCGCGGCTCTTTTCGTCGCCGAACGCGGGTTCGGGCACCACCCCGGCGGCGGCGAGCAGCGGCAGCGCCTCGGCCAGGATGCGCCCCTTGGGCACCGCGATGACGATGGGAGAGGGCGAAGGCGACGGCTGGGACATGGTCCGGCGCTTTACGGAAGGGGGAAACAGCGCGCAATGATGCGTTGAACGAGGAGGAACCGCATGGCCGGAGAAGCCGAAAACCGCGCAGCATTCGAGGTGCAGGCGCAATATTGCGACGCGATGGCCGCGCCGATCACCGCACGGATCGGCCGCGCGCTGGGTAAAACGCTCGACCGGACGACGAAAACGGGCGTTCGCGTGCTCGACTGGAAGGGCGAACCGGTGGCGGATGCGGTGGTTCTGCGGCTGATCGGCGGGGTCCATGCGCTGTTCCGGCGCGGTGGCGACGACGATCTGGCGCGGTTGTTCGCGCCCGATGCGTTGGATTCGGCGCGGACGGACGCGGTCATCGCGCGCATCGTGGCGCGATATGACGCGGATTTGCTGCCGTGGCTCGACGGACCGCCGCAGACCAACGAGGCGGCGCGCTCCGCCGGACTGATGACGGGGCTGCTCCACGTCGCCGCCGCACTGGGTCCGCGGATCGAGGTGATCGAGATCGGATCGAGCGCGGGGCTGAACCTGCTGATCGGGCGGATGCGCTTCGACCTGGGCGGGGTGCTGGCCGGGCCGGCGGATTCGCCGCTGAAGATCCGCCCCGAGTGGCGCGGCCCGCCGCCGCCGGCGGTGCCGGTCGCGGTCACGCGCGCGCGGGGCGTGGACATCGCGCCGGTCGATATCGCCGATCCGCGCGCGGCGGAGCGACTGGAGGCCTATGTCTGGGCCGATGCCGCCGAGCGACAGGCGCGGCTGGCGACCGCGATCGCGATGGTGCGTGCGGGCGGTGTCGACCTGGTGCAGGGCGATGCGCCCGACTGGGTCGAGGCGCGGCTGGTCGAGCCGCAGGACGCCGGGGTGACGCGCGTGCTGATGCATTCGGTGGTGTGGCAATATCTGCCCGCGGCCGGGCGCGACCGCATCCGCGCGGCGATGGCCGCGGCAGGCGCGCGGGCGACCGCTGAGCGCCCGCTGGCGTGGGTGATGATGGAGCCGAACCGCGACCTCCACCGGCATGAGGTGCGCGTGCAATGCTGGCCATCCGACGCGGCGATGCAGCTGGTCGCGCTGACCCATGCGCATGGCGCGTGGGTGGAGGGATTGGCACCGCCGTATGAGACGCGCGATTATGTGATGCGACGCGGGGCGTATGAGTGAGGGCGCGGGGCGGGCGTCTTGAACGGTGCGTCGAGACGCGGCGGCGCGCGCTTACGGCCGGTACAGTCGCCGGCCACGCGCGTCGCCCCGGCGCAGGCTGGGGCCTTTCGGTGACCGGGTGGGGCGGGGG
>NZ_LSJO01000119.1:0-2323 GCF_001556735.1 Sphingomonas sp. CCH9-F2
ATCCCGGCTAAAGCCGGGATCTCCCGCGGCAAGCCGCATCGCCCGCCCCGGAAAGGCCCCCGCCTGCGCAGGGGCGACGGACATTGGCACAGGAACAGCCATCAGCCCCGCCGCACACCCCCTCCGCGTCTCCGCGCCGCTGCGCGAACCCCGCTTCCACGTCGCGCCTTCGCGTCTTCGCGTGGCTCCAGACCGCAACCCGGCCGTCACGAATAACGCTGTTCCTCCCACCACGGCACGAAGTCCGGCATGTCGCGGCTCACCCGGTCGGGATACACCGGCGCGCGCTTCTCCAGGAACGAGGTCACGCCCTCCTTCGCGTCGCCCGACCGCCCGCGCGACAGGATCGCGCGGCTGTCGACCTTGTGCGCGTCCATCGGGTGCGAATAACCAAGCCCGCGCCACAACATCGCGCGCGTCAGCGCCACCGATACCGGGGCGGTGTTGTCGGCGATCTCGCGCGCCAGTTCGTTGGCGCGCGCCAGCAGCCGGTCGGCGGGCAGCACCTCCTTCACCAGCCCGCCCGCGTGCGCCTCGGCGGCGTCGAACACCCGGCCGGAATAGCACCATTCCAGCGCCTGGCTGATCCCGACGACCCGCGGCAGGAAATAGCTCGACGCCGCTTCCGGCACGATCCCGCGCCGCGCGAACACGAAGCCCATCCGCGCGGTGTCGCTCGCCAGCCGGATGTCCATCGGCAGCGTCATCGTGCTGCCCACGCCCACCGCCGGGCCGTTGATCGCCGCGATCACCGGCTTGACGCTTTCGAAGATGCGCAGCGTCAGCCGCCCGCCGCCGTCGCGCGCGCTCTCGCTGGAATAGCGCAGCTCGCCGTTCGGCCCGACCGGCGATTCCTCGCCGCGGCTTTCGTAGTCGAACGTCTTGCCCCCGCCCGACAGGTCCGCGCCGGCGCAGAAGGCGCGCCCCGCGCCGGTCACGATCACGCAGCGCACGTCGTCGTCGGCATCGGTCGCGTCGAACGCCGCGATCATCTCGGCCATCATCGTGCCGGTGAAGGCGTTGAGCTTCTCCGGCCGGTTCAGCGTGATCGTCGCGACGCCGTCGGCGACCTCATAGATGATCTGTTCGTATGCCACCGGCCTCTCCTCGTTATGCTTGCGGCGGCATAACAATACTTACGGAAGGCGCCCGTCAAGCGCCGATCCCGGCCAACGCCGACAGCGTCGTCCGGCGAAGGCGCGAATTTCCCGCCGCCCCTGCATCGCGCGCGCCGCGAACGGCCGCTACGCCCGCTTTCCGAACAGCCGCCCCAGCACCGCGTCGGCCGCCTGCACCACCGCATCGGCCACCGCCTGCGGATCGGGCGCGCGCTGCGTCCCCTGCGGCGCGGCCGCGTCGCCCGTTTCCGGCCCCGGCCCGGCAGCAGCGGGCGAGGGCGCCGGAGCGGGCGCCGCTCCCTCCGCCGCCTTGCGCGCGATCGCCGCGCTGGCCGCCGCCGCCGCGACCGTCAGCGCCCCCGCGATCGCCTGCCGCCCAGCGGCGCTCGCCATCGCCGCGCCGGCCTGCCCGATCAGCTCGTCGCCCGCCTTGCGCAGTTCCTTGGGCAGCTTCACGCCCAGGATTTCCTTGGGCAATCTGCCCTTCTTCGCCTTCTTCCCGCCCACGTCGCTCACCTTCGCTGTGTGACAGGGATATAAGACACCTAAAGCGCGCTGCAATGCCCGCCCCTGCCTCAGGAAGTGTGCCACGCGACCGTCAACAGCGCATGGCTGGCGACCGGCGCACCATCGTGGCCGACCGCCGGGGCGAAGCGCAGCGGCCGGGCGGGGCGGCAACTGGCGGTGTCGATGTCCGCCCGGCCGCTCGACAGGATCGGGCGACACCCCGTCGCAGCGCCCGCCGCGTCGATCGTGACGAGGATGCCGGTCGTCCCTCCCGCTCCCGCGCGCAGCGCCGTGCGCGGATAATCCTGGACACTGTAATAATCCGCGATCCCGCCGATCAGCGATGGTGGCGTGGCGATCCGGGCGTCCTCCGCCGGGTCCAGCCCCCAGAAGGCGGCCACCTTTGCCACGCACGCATCCGTCGCGCGCCACGCCGCCGCAAAGGTCGGCAGCGTGATGACGATCGGCGCGCCCGTCGCGCCCGTCGCGCCCGGCCGCTCGGCCGGAGCCAGCATCAGCGTGTCGCCCTCCTTCGCGCCAGCGAACAGCGTGTCGTCCAGGACGACGCGCCAGCGCCGCTGCCCAGCGTCATGCCCCGCCGCGTGCTGCGGATCGGGCAAGGCACGGACCGTCGCGGTGCGATCACCGAACGTCACGCGGACGCTGCCGGGGTCTGCGCCCCTCCCGCCCGCCTCGGT
>NZ_LSJO01000012.1:0-3018 GCF_001556735.1 Sphingomonas sp. CCH9-F2
CCCGCCGTTGCGGCGGGTGGTGATGCGGATGTCGCGATGCGCCGCGTCGCCGACCGCCTCGGCGGCGTTGCGCAGCAGGTTGACCAGCACCTGCTGGATCTGGACGCGATCGGCCAGCACATGCGCGGCGGCAGGATCGAGATCGGTGAACAGCCGGATGCCGCGTTCGGTCGCGCCGAGCAGCCCGAGACGGGTCGCCTCCTCGATCATCTCCGGCAAATCGTGCACCGCCTTGTCGGTATCGCCGCGCGCGACGAACTGGCGCAGCCGCCGCACGATCTGCCCGGCGCGCAGTGCCTCGCGTGATGCCTCATCCATCGCCTCGCGCAGGAACGGCTGCGCATCGGGCGCGTCGCTGTCGATCAGGTCGCGGCCCGCCTCCAGATAGTTGGCGATCGCGGTCAGCGGCTGGTTCAGTTCGTGCGCCAGCGTCGAGGCCATCGTGCCCATCGCGCTGACGCGCGAGACGTGGATCAGCTCCGCCTGAAGCTCCTTCATCCGCAGCTCCGCCAACTGCTGCGTCGTCAGGTCGCGGATGAAGCCGGTGAAGATGCGGTGCCCCTCGTCACGCGCCTCCCCGACCGACAATTCCATCGGGAATTGCGTGCCGTCGCGCTTCAGCCCGGTGACGACGCGGCCGATCCCGATGATCCGCCGCTCGCCCGTGGTTTCGTAGCGGGCGATATAGCCGTCATGCCGTTCGCGATAGGGCGAGGGCATCAGCACGCTGACGTTCCGTCCCACCACCTCCATCTCTGCATAGCCGAACAGCCGTTCGGCGGCGGCGCTAAACGACAGGATCGATCCGGCATCGTCGATCACCACCATCGCATCCGGCACGGTGGCCAGAATCGACCGGACGTGCAGCTCGCTCTGCCGCAGCGCCTGTTCGCGTGCCCGCCCGGAGGTGACGTCGGCGATCTCCATGCCGAACCCGGTCAGCATTGCGTCGTCGCCGCGCAGCGCCACGATCGTGACATCGGCCAGGAATTCGCTGCCGTCGCGCCGCACCAGCCATTGTTCGCGGCGGAGCGGCGATTGCGTCGAGGCGGCGTGGAGCGCCGCACCGCACTGCCGCGCGGCATTCTCGCCGGGATACAGCACCGCGGCGGGGTGACCGGCCAGCGCGTCGGGGGGCCAACCCAGCAACCGTCGCGCCCCCTTCGTGCCGCTGGCGACCGTGCCGTCCGGCGTCAGCAGCAGGACGGCGCGGTCCGCCAACCCCTCGACGAAGCGCGCGAGTTGTTCGGCCGTCCTCTCCGTTTCGCGGCTGTCCATGCTGCTCATCGGCACCTACGTGCCACGTTCCGTGTCAGACCGCGAGGCTTGCCGGCGCGGCGGCGCGCCGACGCCGCGCATCGAACGCCGCGGCCACCACCCGCCGATAGGCGCGATCGCCGTCGTCGAGATACAGTCGGCCGCCGCACCAGCGCGCGATCCCGCGCTGCTCCAGCGGCGCCAGCGCGACCAGCGCATCGAGCAGCGACGTCAGCGCCAGCCGGTGGGCGCCGCACAGCGCGGCCAGATCGACCTGGCCATCGCACAGCAGCCGCTCGATGATCGCGCCGCGCAGGCGATCCTCGGCATTGCGCACCACACCGCGCATGGTGGCCAGATGGCCACCGGCGATCGCCGCGCGATATCGGCCGACATGCTTTTCGTTCTGGACGATCAGCCCGTCGAACTGGCTGATCGCGGAGGCGCCGATGCCGATCACCGCCTCGGCTTCGTCATCGGTGAACCCCTGAAAGTTGCGGCGCAGGCGCCCGGTGACCGCGGCGATAGCGAGCGGATCGTCGGCGCGCGCGAAATGATCGAAGCCGATCGGCGCATAGCCCGCGCCGACCAGCAGGTCGTGCGTCAGCGCGCTGTGCGCGAAGCGTTGCTGCGGATCTGGCAGGTCCGCCGCGTCGATCATCCGCTGGCGCGGGATCATCGCGGGCAGATGCGCATAGCCGAACATCGCCACGCGCGCCGGATGGAGCGTCAGCGCCGCGGCGATCGTTTCCGCGATATCCTCGGCGCGCTGGCCCGGCAGTCCGTACATCAGGTCGAAGTTGAGGTGCCGGATGCCGACGCCGTGCAACCGCTCGGCGACTAGCGCGATCGCTTCGTACGGCTGCACCCGGTTGATCGCGCGCTGGATCGCGGGCGCGAATGTCTGCACGCCGATGCTCACCCGGCGGATGCCGATCGCCGCCAGCGTATCGGCATAAGCAGTGTCGAAGCCGCGCGGGTCGATCTCCATCGCCCATTCCGCCGCGGTGTCGACGCCGAACTGGTCGCGGATCGCCTCCGCGAGGCGCAGCAACTGCGCCGGCGACAGCGCGTTCGGGCTGCCGCCGCCGAAGTGGATGGAGCGGACGCGGCCATCCAGCAGCCCGGCGACCAGCCCGATCTCCGCCAGCAGCGCGTCGACATAGGCGTCGAGCCGTGCCGGCCGGCCGGTCGCGCCGGTGTTGCAGCCGCAATACCAGCATATCTCCCGGCAATAGGGCACGTGGATGTAGAGCGATACGGGCGAGTCGGGCGCGACGCCCAGCAGCGCCAGGGCCTGTCGCTCCGGCCCCACCGCGGGGGTGAAATCGACCGCGGTGGGATAGCTGGTGTAGCGCGGGATCGCCTGCCTGGCGAGATCGGGGTGATAGGTCGCCACCGGCTTATTCCTGTTCGTCGGCGGGCAGATGGAACTCGTGCCAGATGCCGTTGAGGATGCCAAAACCGACCGCCAGGCCGAGGCCCAGGACCCAGGTGAAATACCACATGACTGCTTCCCCTCAGTAGAAGTCGGGGCCGGCGGTGACGGCGGCGGTGGTGACCCGCCCGAACATCACGCGATATGCCCAGGCGGTGTAGGCCAGCACGATCGGCAGGAAGACGATGGTGACGACCAGCATGATCCCCAGCGTCCGCGCGCTGGACGAGGCGTTCCAGACCGTCAGGCTGGAATGCGCGTCGATGCTGGACGGCAGGATGAACGGGAACATCGCGCAGCCGACCGTGGCGACGATCCCCGCC
>NZ_LSJO01000120.1:0-15157 GCF_001556735.1 Sphingomonas sp. CCH9-F2
AAGGGGGTCCCTTTTGCACGCCGATAGGGGGTCCTTTTTGGACGCCGATTGACAAATCAGATCCTCGGAGACAGCGTTGGGGGCGAGTACGAGACCCGCCGAGCATGTCACCTCGCCGATCGGCGTCTCATTCTCGACGCGCTGCAGCTTTCGCCTCGAGAATGCCTTGCGGGCTGCGTTCAGCATATCGCGGGCGGCTTCGGGGTCGCAGTTGTCGAACACGATGGCGATCCGCTTTGCCTCCCAGCGGCCGACCCGGTGCGGCATGCAATGATCCCGCAATGTCTGGCCCAGCGCGCGCAGGACCCGCTCGACGACGCCGATCCCATGAGCCGCCCCGATCGAGGTGACCTGATCGAGCGCAACCAGCGCAAGAAGGGTAGGGCCTTCCCGCCCGAGTGCGGCGGTGAGCACCGAGTCGATCGCGATGCGGTTGAGGAGCGAGGTAGCAGGATCGATGTCGGTATCGACGCCCAGCGAGCGTAGGCGCTCGCGGACTAGCGCCGTCTGAAGGCTCAGCTGCTTCAACCGCTCTTCGGCGCGCTCGGCCTGGGCAGTCATCCGAGCGACCGCGCTGTGAATGTTGCCGTCTGTCGAGACCAGTTCGGCCGCGGTGAGCGTGAGCGATTTGACGAAGGCATTGGCTTCCTGGGCGGTTGCCCCGATGATGTGCATGACCTCCGTGGAAAGCTCACCGATCGTCGTCGCGGTGCCATGGAGATCCGCTGGTGCCGAAATTGCTCGCACGTCTTCCTGTCGGAGGCGATAACCGCCGTCGATCAGATTGGCGACGGCCATGAAATGGGCCTCGTCAGCACCTTCGAAATAGGTGTGAGCGAAGCCGTAATTCTCGGGGCTGTGCGGCAGTCGATGCTCGTCGAGAAAATCGACAATGGCATGACCCGATTCGTCGGCTGGCGGACTGGTGCGCAGATCCATCAGAAGCCTCTATCGCCGTTCCGACACAAGGATGTCGTGCCACAGGAACAGATCGCGGTCGATGAGTTCGAGAAGTGCGTTGATAGCGGCCTCGCGGGAGCCAAGTTGATAGCGACGCTGGATCTCGTCCGCGACTCGCAGCGATGCAGGGGAGAGCGCGTAGGTGGACCGCTTGTAACCCGCAGCATCCTCGCGTTCTTTTTTGCGGCGCATCGATAGGGTCGACCGCGCGGGTTTCGGCTGAGAGTCCATATCGCCCTCTAAGCGAAACAGGTGTCACTCTCCAAAGCTCGTTTGATGGGAACGGAGTTCACCACCGGAATTGGTTCAGTTTGCTCCGGTCCGGGGCGGGGGAACCGAATTGAGCATGTTCATCAGGATGGATTGCAAAACCCGCTCGATCGCTTCGGGAGCAAGCCCATCGCCTTTCACCTGCTCGGCGAGCGACAGTAACTGGGGGCAGGAAGCTTCGACGAAGCGGCACGTGACGAGGTAGATCTTGTCGAAGCTGTCATCGAAATAGGCGAGGGGCGTCTTCATCCAGACTGCGGCAAGAAACGCACGTTGCCGGTCGATCTCCAGGATCTCCATGACCCTTATCTGCATCGCGGCCGTAAAGCTGGCGCGACCGGATTTGACCTTTCCGATGAGACTGACGCTTTTCCCGAGTCTCCGGGCCATTTCGACATTGGTTACGCCACGGCGATTCCACTGCTCGATGATAAGCGGATAGTAGAAGTCTGTCTCGGTCTGTCGGCTTGCTGCATTCCTCTGGTCAGTCATGACGACCCCCCTTCTGGGCGCTATATACGGTTATAGCCCGAGAGGCTGTCAATATTTTTTTTAGCGTTAGTCGGAACTTCTCGACGAATCGCACAATCGAAGACGCACAGCATCGACACGGTGAGCAGGAAACGCGCTGTGGCAGGGGTGGTGGGGTCGGTAGTGGCCCTGTCCCGCGCGGCCTGGAAAAGCGCCTTCTGATCGATCTGAATGCGGAAACCGACCCGGTTTTCACCATTGTCCTCGATCGTCGAGGCGCGTTCGAGCATCAGCTCGAAATCCGGCATATCCAAGAATTTCTCCAGTCCATACAGGGCGGTAGAGGAAACGGTCTCAAACCGTCGCGTTGCCAGCGACCGGGTTCTGATCGCTTCTGTTGTGAGACGGAACAGCTCATCGCTGACCCGGAAGGCGTAGATCACATTCGACATGGGGAACGGATAACCCGAGTGCGGGCGAGCGCATACCATCTGGATTGATAGTTTCTCGAGCAATCAATCATTGCCGCACGACCGGGGGTGGTCATTCCAGTTTCGCAACGAAGGCGGTAAAAAAATTCCGCAGGTGGTAAAAAAATTACCTGCTCTATGTTTGTCTGCAGACCCATCGCGTCAGTTTTTTGGCGGAAATGCGTAGTCGGTCTTTCCCGCAGTCAAAGTCGATACGGTAATTTTTTTCCGTCTTGTCGAGGGTCAATACTTGCGAAATCCTTAGGGAGACGACGCGCTTGTGCTTCGTCTTCCAAGGGGAAAGAGCATGTCTGCACTTTCAATGCCGAAGGGTGGCCAGATCAATGGTGTCCTTCTCGGTCTGGCGATCATCGCGATGGTGATGGTCCTGGGCGCGTCGGCGGCGTTCGCCGGCGCCGACACGACGTTCAATACCGCGCTGACGAAGTTCACGGACTTCCTCGAGGGCTCGGGCGGCAAGATCATCACCGTCATGAGCCTCGCGGGCGGCATCGTCGCGCTGGCGTCGGGCCGCTTCAGCCTGGGCCAGGTGGCCGTTCCCGTCGCCGTCGGCGTCGGCGCGGGCACGGGTATCCCGATCGTCACCTCGACCGTCACCGCGACGATCTGAGGCGTCGGCTGGATCAACCGCTGGGAGGGCGGCTTAGCTTATGGACCGGTACACCATCCCTTCGCATCTCGACGACCCGGAGCTGATCGGCTTCTGGACGCTGGACGAGTTCCTCGCGATGGCGATCCCCTTCATCTGGGGGATCCTGTCGCAGCACGTCGTGATCGGACTGATGGTCTCGTTGCTCGGCTGGTGGGGTTTTCGGAAACTCAAAGCCGGCAAGGCCACGTCGTGGATTCTCCACATGGCCTACTGGCACCTGCCGTCGAGTTTTACCGGGCTGAAGGCGACACCGCCCTCCCACCTTCGCGTGATGGTGGGCTAAATGGATTATTCTGTCGGTCTCGCGCAGTCGCAGCGCGTCCTCAAGCAGCGCAACATGCTCGGCATCGTCGCGCTGGTCCTCGCGGGCCTCGTGGTGCTGCTGTTCCTGGTCGGCGCGACCCGTGACCGGGAGATCGTCCTGCAGCCGATCGTCCGCTCCCCGTTGACGCTCTCGTCGAGCGGGGTCAGCGAGCAGTATCTGGAGATGGTCACGCGCGACACCGCGCTGATGACGCTCAACCGCTCGCCCGAAAATCTCGAATACTGGATGGACTCGATCCTGGCGATCGCCACGCCGGAAGCACATGGTTCGCTCAAGCGCGACCTGATGAAGATCCTCAACGAGCAGCGCGGATCGAGCATCAGCCAGTATTTCACGCTCGCCGGCATGAAGGTCGACACCGAGAAACTGACCTCGGAAGTGACCGGCACGCTGCACACCGTCGTCGGCTCGAAGTCGGTCACCGCCGAGCCGAAGACGTTCCGCTTCTACTGGGCGTATCGCGGCCTGACTCTCCAGCTCAAGGGCTTCGGGATGGTCACCAAGGCCGACAAGGACGCCGCGGCAACCATCGGAGACGACGCATGACCGCCTGGGTCGCAGTCGGGCTGATCGGGGGCGGGACCGCCTTCGCATCGCGCCTGTGTTCGCTATCGCGCCTGATCGGGGCAGGGATGATCGTCGCGGGCGGAATGGTGCTCGCCGCGCCAGCCTTTGCCGACGAGCATGTGCTGGCGAAGGACAACAGCGAGGTCGCCTGCACGATGTCGAAGTCGGGGCTGACCCGCGTCAGCCTCAAGGACGATCGCTTCGCCAGCGTCTCGAAGCTGACCACCGGGGTCGATACCGACGATTTCACCGTGGTCAACGAACCGACCCGGGGCGACATCTATGTGTCGGTCCCGGAAGCCTATTCTCGGCCGAACGTGTCGTTCTTCGGCACCACGTCGAAGGGCTATGTCTACAAATTCTCGTGCCGCCTCGCCGGTGACGACGCGCAGCAGGTGTTCGTCGAGAATAAGGATATCGGTGGCGCCGCGGAAACGCAGGTCGCGGCCGTCGCGGCATCGCCGCAGGAGGCGTCCGCCACGCTGGTCCAGGCGATGTTCCAGTCCGCGCCGCTCGAAGGGTTCGAGGTCAGGCCCGCGGTCACCGACCCGGTGATGATTGGCTCGCTCAAGGTCCAGATGGTCGCCGAGTATCGCGGCGCCAGCCTCGCAGGCCGCACGCTCAGGATCGAGAACCGGGGCAAGGTTCCGGTCGCGCTGGGCGAGGGAACGATCGCACCGTCGAACGCGATCGCGGTCTCGGTCGCCAACCCCAACCTCAAGCCCGGTGAAGCCACCACCGCCTATATCGTCACGCCTTCGGGCCTCGCCAACGGAGTGCGGCCATGAGCCTCAAGGACATCTTCCAGCGTAACCGTGCCAAGCAGCTCGATACCGAGCCGGAGGAGGGCGGGGACAGCGAGCTGATGGCCGGCAACGATGCCGTCCGCAAGAAGCAGCTGCTCTACCTCGGCTGTGGTGGCGCCGTCGCGCTGGTGCTGGGCTCCTGGTACGTCATGGGCGACGATGCCAAGCTGAAGCCGGTCGGCACCGACGGGAAGGAGGTGAAGATCACCACCGACGACATGGTCAACCGGAACATGTCGCAGCGTGAATGGCAGGCCGCATCCGAAGCGCAGATGCAGTCGATCAACAATCAGCTGAAGGGCGTCGACGGCCAGCGCGCGCAGATGGAGCAGTTGCAGGCGCAGATCGCCGCGCTCCAGGGCGAGAAGCAGTCGATGGCGAGCGATGGCCAGCGGGTCATGAGCGCCTATCAGCAGGAGAACGACCAGCTTCGCCAGCAGATCGCGCAGCGTAACGCCGCGCCGGCCGCGCCGGCTCCGACGCAGATGTATGGCCCCGGCCAGCCCAATTACCGCACTCCCGGCGCGCCGATGACGGCGGGCGAGGCGGCAGCGGCTGCGGTGTCGCAGTCGCGCTCGATCAAGCTGGTGTCGTTCGAGGGCGGCCCCTCGGGCACCGCGACTCGGATCTCGGGTGGCACGACCAGCTACACCGACAGCCCCAATTACCTGCCGCCCAACTCGATCGCGAAGGCGAAGGTCATCGTCGGCGTCGACGCCTCGGCGGGGGTGCAGTCGCAGACCGATCCGCTGCCGGTGATCCTGCGCATCACCGGCCCGGCGCGCTCGGTCTACCAGAACGGCAAGCTGCTCACGACGCGGATCGAAGGCTGCGTCATCAACGGCGCGGCGCGCGGCGATCTCTCTTCCGAGAAGGTCTATGTGAAGCTGCAGCGGATGACCTGTCCGCAGGCCAATGGCCGGTTCGCGGTGTCGGACGTGAAGGGCTTCATCAGCTTCGCCGGCAAGACCGGCGTGCGCGGCCGTGTCGTCAGTCGCGAGGGCTCCTTGGCGATGCAAGCTTTCTTTGCCGGGCTTGTAGGTGGTGCAGGCAATGCGCTGAACACTGCCTTCAACCAGCCACTCGCAACCTTCGAGACAGACGGCAAAGGAGGGATCAATCGCACCCCGAGCATCGGCAACGTCGGTTTGCGCGCTTTGGGCGGCGGCGCCGACGAGAGCGGTCGAACAGTTTCCAAATACCTGATCGAGCGCGCCGAACAGTACCAGCCCATCATCGAGATGCCGACCGGCATCGATGTCGAGATCGTCTTCCTCGAAGGCGTCTTCATCCAGAACTGAGCCCGGAAGGAGGCGGTCACATGGCAAATACTATCATGATCGGCGCGATGGCGGGGGCGGCGATGCTGCTGACCGGCTCGGCCGAAGCGCCGATCGGCGCGCAGGTCCAGGTCGCGCTGCAGAAGCGGCTTCCCAAGACCAAGGTCGATGCGATCGACTGCTCCAAGGTCGACGGGCTGTGCGAGGTCGTGGCGGGTGCGAACTTGTTCTACGTCGACAAGTCGGCGCGCTATCTCGTCATCGGCCGCGTCTATGACATGGAGACGCGGCAGGATCTGACCGCCGCCAAGCTGCTCGCGCTCAATCCCGATATGCTGGTGGGCGGCGCGGCGAAGGCCAATGCCACGCCCGATGCGCCCGAGGCCGGCGCGGCGCGGGCGGGTGCGCGAGTCACGACCCAGCCCGCCGTCGCCCGCACGCTCGATGTGACGCGGCTGTCGAGCAAGGGTGCGATCGTGTGGGGTTCGGGCACGCAGACGGTCACCGTCTTCTCCGATTTCCACTGCGGCTACTGCCGCGCGCTCAGTCAGGCGCTCGAGACGATGAACGTGCGCGTCATCGAGCGCCCGATCTCGGTGCTGGGAAGCCGCGAGATCGCCAACCAGGTGCTGTGCGCCCGCGATCGTCATGCGGCGGTCCGCGCGGCCTATGCGCAGAACCCGGTCCCGGCAGGCCCGAAGTGCGACACCAGCGGTCTCGATGAGAACGAGGCGTTCGCCAAGGCGCACGGCATCAACGGGACGCCCGTCATCGTCCGCTCCGACGGGGCGGTGATCGAGGGTTTCAGGCCCAAGGCCCAGCTCGTCGAATGGTTGAAGGGAGCCAAGTCGTGACCCGATCCGTGATCCGCCTGCCGGCCTGCCCGGTTTCCGACTATCGCCCGCACGCCCGCGCGAAGCGTATTGCGGCGCTGGCGACGACCGCGAGCCTGGGACTGCTCGCCAGCTGCACCACGCTGGGGACCAACATCTCGGGCAAGTTCGCGTGCGGCGCGCCCGAGGGCGGCAGCTGCTCGCCGGCGACCGTCATCGATGACAAGGCGCTGGCCGAGATCACCGGCGACAGCGGCTATCATCCGGCAGGCCCGTACCAGGCACCCGCGCGCAACAGCGGGGGAACGCAGCGGATCGCCTATGCCTCGACGCCGGTGCCGGCGCAGGCGGCGGGGGTCGGGCCGCAGAAGGTGTTGCGGATCGTGTTCCCCTCGCATGTCGACGCGGCTGGGCGCTTCCACGAGACCGCGGTCGTGCAGGCGGTGGTCGACAACGGCCAGTGGCTGGCGGCGACCGACGGCCACGGTTCGGCGCTTGCCGCGACGCAGACGCTCAACGTCAGCCCCGAGATCCTCTCGCAGCTCGGCGCGCCGATCGCCGCGCTTCCCCCGGTGCCCGCCGAGGTCGCGCAGGTCGCCGCCCCGGCAGCGGCCGCAGGTGCGGCGAGCGCGGTCGGCGCACCAAGTGCGGCAGCGGTCGCGGCCGCGCGGGCCAGGGCGCGCGACGCGGCTGCTGGCAAGGGTGTGCCGATCGCCGCGACGCAGAAGCCGGCTTCGCCCGAACTCGCGTCGAGCACGCCGGGTAACCGCCCAGCGACCTTCTCGCCGCGCGTGGAGGACTGATCGTCATGGCGAAGACCGGCTTCATAGCCCGCCTGCTCGGCGATACGCGCGCACCCGACCAGGGAACACCCTCGCATGGCGCGCCGATGCTGTCGCAGTGGCTGCCGTATCGCAGCTACGACGCGCGGCACGACCTGTTCTACCAGACCGACAGCATCGCGTTCGCGCTGGAACTCGCGCCGCTCATGGGTGCGGACGAGCGCACCGGGGAGATCATCGCGCAGATGCTGTCCGAGAGCGTCCCGCCCAGCGCGCGGGTCCAGCTGCTCGCATTCCAGAGCCCGCGTGTGGGCGCGCTGATCGCGCAATATGCGCTGCCGCGCTACAAGGCGGGCGGCATCCATCGCAAGATCGCCGAGCGGCGGTCGGCGTTCCTGCGTCACGGCGCATGGGTATCGATGTCGAAGGACGGACCGTTCCACGTCCGCAACCATCGCATCTTCCTGTCGGTCTCGATCCGTAGCGGGAAGGCGACACCGGAGGAGCTGACCGGCGTCCGCGACAGCATCGTCTCGACGCTGCAGTCGATCGACATGCCGGCAACCCGGCTGAAGCCGGTCGATCTGATCGCGCTGATCGACGACATCACCGCGCCGGCGTTCGACGTCTCCGACCACGTCTCGGAATATTCAGAACTCGATCCGATCGCCGACCAATGCGTGCGGCGCGACGTCCAGACCGTCGTCCAGGCCGACCGCCTGCTGGTATCGGTCGAGCCGCTGCGCGCGGTGACGAACCTGTCGGGCGAGACGCAGTATCAGGAGATCCGGCCCGACACGTTCGACTATCGCTTCTTCTCGGTCAGGAACCTGCCGAACCGCTGGGCGCCGTGGGACGTGCAGAAGCTGATCGGCGACATGTTCTCCGACAAGCTGCGCCCGGGGTGCCCGACTCTCACGTCGCTATGCCTGTGCTACCAGGACGAACAGGCCGCCTCGTCTAAGGCCGGTTACAAGTTCATGCGTACGTCGAGCCTGGCGGACTCGAAGTCGGCGCGGCTGCTCCCGCAGCTGAAGGACCAGAGCCGCGAATGGGAGCATGTCACCCAGGAGCTGCGTCTCGGCAAGAAGCTGGTGCAGGCCTATTATGCGGTAGGCATCATCAGCCCGAAGGGGCAGGGGGACGCTAACGAGCGCACCGTCAAGTCGATGTACAAGGCGGCCGGGTGGGACCTGCTCGACGAGCGGTTCCTCCAGATCATGGCGTTCATGTCGTGTCTGCCGATGACGCTCGGCAACGGGCTCGACAGCGACCTGAAGCGCATGAAGCGGCTGCGCACGATGCTGACCTCGACCGCGGCGAATATGCTGCCGATCCAGGGCGAGTATCTCGGCGGGCATCTGCCGCACCTGATGTTCATCGGGCGGCGCGGCCAGCCCTTCTTCTGGTCGCCGTTCGAGAACAAGGCCGGCAACCACAATGTCGCGGTGTTCGGCAAGTCCGGCTCGGGCAAGTCGGTCGCGCTGCAAGAGCTGTGCGCGGCGTTCGCCGGCGTGGGCGCCAAGATCATCGTGATCGATGACGGCCGCTCGTTCGAGCATATGGCCAAGAGCCTGGGCGGCAACTTCGTCGAGTTTCGCCTGCGCGACGGGTTCAGCCTCAATCCGTTCTCGATGATCGACGAGACGCTGGTGGCGCAGGACGAGGATTATCTCGTCGACGCGCTGGCGATGCTCAAGTCGATCATCGGGCAGATGGGCCGTCACATCGACAAGCTCAACGACACCGAGCGCGGTCTGATCGATCGTGCGGTCAACCAGGTGTGGGAGGCCAAGGGCAGGGGAGGGTGCGTCGACGACGTGATCGAGGCGCTCGGCTCCGACGGCTCTGTGCAGGGGACGGATCTCGCGATCGCGATGTTCCCGTTCTCGGGAAAGGGCACCTACGGCAGCTTCTTCACCGGTGAGGCGTCGGTGGACATGTCGAACGCGCTAACGGTGTTCGAACTCTCGGACCTGTCGAGCCGCGAGGAACTGCGCTCGGTCGTGCTGACCGCGATCATGTTCATGTCGTCGCAGACGATGCGCCGGATGGACCGCCAGATCCCCAAGGCGCTGCTGATCGACGAGGCGTGGCAGATGCTGCGCGGTGGGTCGATGGCCGATTTCGTCGAGACCTACAGCCGAACCTGCCGCAAATATGGCGCCTCGCTCATCACCGCGACGCAGAGCCTCAACGACTATTACAAGTCGGAAGGGAGCCTCGCGGCGCTGGAGAACTCCGACTGGTCGGTCATCCTGATGCAGAAGCCCGACACGATCTCGGACTTCCAGAAGCACGGCCGCTTCGACATGGACCCCTACACCGAAAGCCTGCTGCGTTCGCTGAAGCGCAACGGCGCGGAATATTCCGACATCCTCATCAAGGGGCCGGAATCGATGGCGGTCGGGCGGCTCGTCCTCGATAAATATTCGGCGACGCTCTATTCCTCCAGCCCGCAGACCTTCGCCGATATCGAGCATCTGATCGACCTCGGCTGTTCGATGGACGAGGCGATCGAACGCGTCGCCTTCCCCGAGGAATATCGCGACAATCCTCCGGGCGAGCCCTGGGTGGAGGCGGCGGAATGAACGCCTTCACGCACGAGCGCGACTGGCGTACGCCGACCGCGACCGACTGGAAACGCACGGGCACGCGCGCGATCGGCGACGCCTGCTACATCCTGTTGCGGGTGTCGGGCTGGATGGCGATGACGCTGCTCGCGACCTTCGGCGTCGCGATCCTGTTCTTCCTGATGCTAGGCGACTTCACCGCGCTCGGCTTCTTCTCGCAGGTCGCCAACCTCGGCACGCGCTTCGTCGCGGCCGACCAGGCACGCCGCGCGGCGTTCGGCGACCAGCTGTTCGTCGTGTGGCTGGTCGCGTTCGGCATCGTCGCCGTGACCCGCGTGCGCCTGCTCGGCGCGATCATCACTTCCACGAAAGGCCCCCGTCATGGTTGATGTTCTCGATCGTCCCGAGGTCGCGTCCGCGGCGGTGCAACCGTCCGCTCCGGCCCCGGCACCCCGTGATGACGCTGCCGGTGCGGCACCGCGCCGTCCGGTCGCGGACAAGGTGGATCGCCGCAAGCCGCAGGGCCTGCCCGTCATCGCCTATGTCGCGGTCGCGCTGGCGGTCGCGGTACTGCTCTGGGGGGCGTGGGTGACCAAGCATCTCCTTGCCCCGCCCGCGACCGTGCCGATGGCGAGCGTCCGGCTCGAAGGCATCGTCTCGGAATATGTCCAGGCGCAGAGCCACAGTAACGGCCAGCCCCAACAGGTGGCCGCGCAGACCCAGGCCTTCATGTCCGCGCTCGACGACGAGATGAAGAAGGTCGGCGCGAGCGGCACCACCGTCCTCGTCGGCGAGGCGGTCCTCTCGAAGAACGTCCCCGATATCACCGACCAGATCCGCCGCGCGGTCTTCGCGCGCGTGCCGCTCCCCGCGGCCGCGCCGAACACCCCGGCCGGTCCCGCGGTCGGTGCGATGCTTCCCCAAGCCTCCGGGAACGTCGCGCCGGCCGCGCCAGGGGCGGCGGTCCCGACCGCTTCGCCGTTCGGGCCTGCGCCGGTCTCGCCGGTCGAGGCGACGGTCACCCAGTCCGCGCCGGGAGGGGTCGATGGCAGCGGCAACTGAGGCGCTGGCGCGGGTCGGTCATGCGGCTCCCACGGCGGTTGACGTCGCCGGGGACCGCGCGGCCCGCAAGGCGCTGATCGTCAAGCGGGTCCGCCAGTGGAGCGCGGTCGCGCTGCTCGGGATCGTGTGGGGCGGCTACAACTCGATCGCCGCGTGGCGCGAGACGCACGCCTTCATGATAAACGCGAGCGAGAGCCTCCCCAACTGGGCGTTCTTCATCCAGCGCGGCCGCGTGCCCGCCAAGGGCGACTATGTGTTCTTCGCGCCGCCCGAGGGCGAGCTGGTGCGCCGCCACTTCGGACCGGATTCGGGACCGTTCGGCAAGCGCGTGATCGGCGAGGCCGGGGCGCTGGTCGAGCATCGCGGGAAATGGGTCTATGTCGACGGCGTCCGCGTCGCGCACATGAAGCCGCGCTCGCGCTTCGGCGAGGTGCTGACGCCGGGACCGGTCGGGCGCGTTCCCGAGGGCTGCTATTATGTCGGCACCGCACACCCCGACGGGTTCGACAGCCGCTACGGCGAGATCGGCTTTGCCTGCGCGAAGCAGATCATCGGCACCGGGACGCCGATCCTGTGATCCGGCGCGCGGGCCTTTTCGGCGGAACCCTGGGCGTGGCGCTGGTCGCCTCGTCGTCCTGGCCGATCGTGCAGGGCGCGCTCGCAAAGGATCACGGCGTGATGGGCCAGACCTGGGCGATCGCCGAGCCGGATCTGCTGGCGACGATCGATACCCGGCTGAAGACGCTGCAGGCCAATGGCGGCATCGAGCGCATGCAGACGGCGCTGCGTGAAAAAACCGAGGAACGTGTCCGCAACCCGATCCCCGTCGCCGGCATCGGCGCGGTGCGCGAGAGCCGCAGCTGGACGTTCGACCCGACGATCGTGCTCGATCAGGACATCCAGGACCAGAAGGGCCGGCTCGTCGCGCGCGCCGGGCAGCGGGTCAATCCGCTGTCGTTCGTCGCGATGAAGACCGACCTCGTGTTTATCGACGGCCGCGACGATGCGCAGGTCGACTGGGCGCTGAAGCGGTGGACCGCGCAGAATGCCAAGATCATCTTCGTCGCCGGCTCGCCGTTCAACCGCATGGGCGAGAAGAAGCGCCGCTTCTTCTTCGACCAGCAGGGCAAGCTCACCAGCCATTTCGGGATCGCGCGCGTCCCCGCCGTGGTCGAACCGGCGGGCCAGGTGCTCAAGATCAGCGAGATCGAGATGTCGGGAGCGGGCGCATGATGTGGCTCGATATTCTCAGGACGCCGATGGCCGCGCCCGAGACGCCGGCCCTCAAGGCGATGCGGCTCGCGATCCTGTGGTCGGCGATCGGGCTGGCGATCGCCATCTGCGCGTTGCAGCCGCTGCGCGCGGTGCTCGGCGCCGGGGCAGGGGGCGCGCTTGCCGGACTGGTGCTGGCGCTGGTCGTGCTGGTGCCGGTGTATGTGATCGCCAAGAACCGGGCCGATAACGCTTTCCTTGACGCAAGCCTCGCGGCGCAGCCGGACGGGGAGGGCAGGGCATGACGACTGAGCGCATCAGCCTGATCGCGCGCTACGCGCTTCTGTGTGTCGCGGCAGTCGGCTTCGGGTGGACATATGTTCTCGCCATATTCGCGCTGTTCCCGGCCTGGATGTTCTTTCCCGTCGTCGCCTTGTCGATGGTCGTATCGATCGCGACCGTGGCGTTGCTCTCGAGCGTCCCTGCGCTGCTGTTCCTGTCCCGCGTGCATTGCGAGATCGAGTCCCTCGTACGAAGGCTTCTCGGGGGCCGTGCCGATCCGGTGACCGCCGCGTCGATCGGAAACGAAATCGATGTCGTCCTTGCCGAAAGCGGGCGGACGATATCGGTTGGCAAACGCCGTGCGCTGGTGCGCGCGCTGGCCGATCAGTCGATAAGCTTCGATGGACGCGACCGCGCCCGGATGGTGCCCCTGGTCATCGCTTTCTCCGAGGAGCCCGGCGCATGATCCGCCGCCTGCTCACCCTGCTCGGCATGATCGCCGCGTTCGCGCTGCTGCCGGCGCCGGCGAGCGCGCTCCCGGCCAACTGCACCGGCAAGTTCGTCAACCCGATCACCGACGTCTGCTGGTCGTGCCTGTTCCCGCTGTCGGTGGGCGGCGCGCACATCTGGCCGGGGAGCCGACCCGATACCAAGAACCCAAGCCTGCCGGTCTGTGCGTGCGGTTCGCCGATCCCGCGCATCGGCATCTCGATCGGCTTCTGGGAACCGGCGCGGCTCGTCGATGTGACCACCAAGCCGTGGTGCTTCCCGAATCTCGGCGGACTTCGCCTCAATCCGGGGCTCGATATCGGGCAGGGCCAGTATACCGGGCCGAAGATCGCGGGCGGTACGACCCAGAACAGCGCCAACTGGCAGGCGCATTATTACGTCTACCCGCTGCTCTACTGGATGGAGATCCTGACCGACTTCCTGTGTTTCGAGCAAGCCTCGTTCGACGTCGCCTATATGACCGAGATCGATCCGCTCTGGAACGACGACGTGCTGACCACGCTCATCAATCCCGAGGTCGCGCTGTTCAACAATCCGATCGCGGTCGCCGCCTGCGCGGCCGACTGCGTCGCGGCGAGCGCGAAGCTGCCGATCGACCCGATGTTCTGGTGCTCGGGCTGCAACGGCTCGATGTTCCCGATGAACGGCAATATCGCGGCGCATAATTCGCCGGTCCAGTCCTCGCGCCTCGCGGCCGAGCGGCTCCTGTTCAAGATGCACCGGCAGGGGCTGGCCTGGGGCACCGCTGGATCGAAGGCGCTCTGCAACAAGTACGTCATGCCGATCCTGAAGAAGTCGCAATACCGCATCCAGATGACCAACCCGACGCCCACGGTGAGCGGCAAATATGCCTGCTCGCCGATCGGCGCGACGACGCTCCCGCCCGACGCGGGCCGGGCCTTCCCCGTCAAGGGCGAGGACTTCGGCTACCTGCTCTGGCGCAAGCGCAACTGCTGCATGCTGTGAGGACCTGACATGAAGAAGCTCCTCCTTTCCGCGCTGGCCATCGCCTCGATCGGCACCGGCTGCGCCGTTCTCGCCCAGACCGTCGAGGGGCTCGATCTCGACGCGATCCGCGCGCGATCGGCCAAGTCCGAACAGGACGCGACCGCGCTAGTGAACGAGGTGGAGCGGCGCGGCGACGCGTTCCGCAAGGATGCGCAGACCGTGCAGGCGGTCGCGCTGGAGCAGATGCGCACGATCGACAAGGCGAGCCTGCCCACGGGGCCGGCGGGTGCGGTCGACTTCGACGAGATGATCCACGCCGCGTCCGCCAACCTCAAGGAGAACCAGGGCACTGCGCCGCAGTTCATGGTGTTCGTGTCCACCTCGATGCCCGAACAGGCGCTGAAGCGGATCATCGCCGATACCTCGGCCGCTGGCGGTGTCGTGGTGTTCCGGGGCTTCCCCGGTAATTCGGGGAAGGCGTTCATCGCCGCGCTCTCCAGGGTGGTCGAGAAGGACCAGCAGTTCGCCTCGATCGGGATCGACCCGCGCCTGTTCCGCGCGTTCGACGTGACCGCGGTCCCGACGATGGTGGTCTCGTCGAGCGATTTCACGCCGTGCGACGGCCTCACATGCAAGACGACGCCGCCTCCGTTCGATCGCATCGAGGGCAATGTCACGGTGCGCTACGCGCTGGAGACGTTCGCGGGCGAGAACGGTCCCGGCGCGCTGGTCGCGCGGACCGCGCTCGCCAACCTCGGCCGGAATCCCTGAACCATGCGGGGGGGCCGCATCCTGATCGGTCTTCTGGCGCCGGTTCTGGCAGCGCAGGCGCTCGCCCAGGTCCAGTCCACCCAGCAGGCCCAGCAGGGCGTCGGCGACTTCTACGGCCTGGGCGATTACACCTACTTCAGCGACACGACCCCCAAGCCCACCCCGACCCCCACACCCACATCCGCGCCGGTCGCCAAGACGACGGTGACCAGCGTCCCCGAGCCGAGCGCGGCTGTCGCGCGGACAACCGCCAGCTCGGCCCGCACGGCGCAGCCCGCGGCATCGAGCAATGCGGCAGCGGCCGAGCCGAGCGCGCAGTCGAGCAGTTCAACCTACACTTACCCCAAGGGGGATATGGCGGG
>NZ_LSJO01000121.1:0-906 GCF_001556735.1 Sphingomonas sp. CCH9-F2
GCCCGATCGCGCGCGCGCCGAACAGCGCGATCGGCGCCGCCACCAGCGCCCATACCCCCCAGCCCAGTAACGCGCCGGTCAGCGCGGTGCCCGCCCCCGCCAGCGCCGCCAGGATGTTGACCCGCGCCTGGCGGGCGAATTCCAGCGTCCGCGCCAGCTGGCCCTGCGCCAGCGCGATCAATGGATTGGCGAGGTAAAGGAGCGCCTGCACCCGCAGGATCTCCGCGACGCGCGGCTCGCGATAATAAGCCGCGACCAGCGGCGCGGCGGCGACTTGGATCGCGGCCAGCGCCAGATTCGCGGCGATCAGCATCCCGAAGACGCGCGCGACATCCTCGCGGCGCAGTTCCGGCGCGCGGACCAGCGCATTGGCCAGCCCCATGCCGTTCAGCATCGCCGCCAGCATCAGCACGACCTGCGTCATCGCGAACAGACCATAGTCCGCGGGGGTCAGGATACGGATCACCAGGAAGGTCGCGCCCCATTGCACGATCTGCGCGATCACCTGGCTGCCCGAACGCCACAACACCGCCCGCCGAATCCGCGTGGAAAGCGATTCCGGGGCCCGATTCCCGGCATCGGGGGCGTGATTCGTCGGCGCGACCATGGCTGCCGTTACCCCGGATCACCTCACCGGGGCGTTAAAAAGCGCGGAATTCTGCGGGTTTGCGGCGGCCGTGAAAGAAAATTGCAAAAAGTATTTGACGATGTTGGAACCCGGGCATAGAAGCCACTCCACCGACGCGGTGCTGCTCTTTCAGCCGCTCGCATCGGTCGCCACATCAGACGGACACCAAGTCCCCCGATAGAGATAGCGGGGTACGAAGGTTGTCCGGCTTTGACGTCGGTCGGCTCTTTGACATTGTGATTGAGATGAAGGGACATGTGGACGGTGGTTCTGCGGGT
>NZ_LSJO01000122.1:0-2744 GCF_001556735.1 Sphingomonas sp. CCH9-F2
GGCGCGGGGCGGCCGGGGCCCGCCCCAGATAGGCGTCACCCCGGCCGCGATCAACCGATCTGCCCGAAACACCAGCGCAGCACCGATTTCTGCGCATGGAGGCGGTTTTCCGCCTCCGCCCAGATCAGCGACTGCGCGCCGTCGATCACCTCCGGAGTCACTTCCTCGCCGCGGTGCGCCGGCAGACAGTGGAGGAATTTCGCATCGCGCTTGGCGGTCGCCATCAGCGCGGCGTCGACCTGATACGGCATCATCGCGTGCAGCTTGGTATCGGCATGCGCCTGCCCCATCGAGATCCACGTATCGGTGACGACGATGTCAGCGCCGTCGACCGCCTCGCGCGGGTCCGACACCACACGCGCGCGCCCGTTGCCGCGTACGATCGCCTGCTCTTCGGGCTGGAATCCCTGCGGACACGCGGCGACGACATCGAACTGCATCAGCCCTGCCGCCTCGACGATCGACGCGAGGACGTTGTTGCCGTCACCCAGCCACGCGACCTTCATCCCGGGCAGCGCCTTCCCGCTTTCGATGATCGTCAGCAGGTCCGCCATGATCTGGCACGGGTGCGAGGCGTCGGTCAGGCCATTGATGACCGGGACCGTGGCGTAATGCGCCATCTCCTCGACCTTGGCATGGTCGTCGGTGCGGATCATGATCGCGTCGACATAGCCGGACAGGACGCGCGCGGTGTCGGCCACCGTCTCGCCGCGGCCCAGCTGCATCTGCCCCGCCTCCATCACGATCGACTGGCCGCCCAGCTGGCGGATCGCCATGTCGAAGCTGACGCGGGTGCGGGTCGAATTCTTCTCGAAGATCATCGCGAGCACATGCCCGGCCAGCGGCGCATCGGCATCCGCGCGCCCCTTCGGCCAGCCGGCGCGCGCCTGCTTGCGGGTCAGCGCGTCGTCCAGCATCGCGGCGATCGCGTCCGGCCCGGCATCGGTGAGGTTCAGAAAGTGGCGCATGTCATCAACTCCTCCCCGCAACGCCGGGAGCGGGATGGCCCGGCATCAGCCGGGTGGCAGAGGGGATCGCGGCGAACGATCCGACTGCCGCAATCCCCCTCCACCAGCCCGCGGCTGATCGCCCTCCCCAAGCACGGCCCGGGGAGGAATGTTTCACTCGTCCGCGACCGGCACGTACACTCGCGCCGCCGCGCTCAGCTTCTCGACGCATTCGGCGATATGCGTCTCGTCGATCGTCAGCGGCGGCAGGACGCGCACGACATTCTCGCCCGCCGCGACCAGCAGCAGCCCGTGGTGATCGCGGCAATGCGCGACGAAGCGGCGGCTGTCGCTGGTCAGTTTCAGCCCCAGCATCAGGCCGTGGCCGCGCACGCCGGCGAACAGCTGGTCGTGATTGGGGATCATCTGCTCCAGCGCAGCGCGCAGCCGCTCGCCCATGCGCGTGACGTTATCGAGGAAGCCGTCCTCCAGGATGACGTCCAGCACCGCCTCGCCCGCAGCCATCGCCAGCGGGTTGCCGCCATAGGTGGAGCCGTGGGTGCCAAACACCATCCCCTTCGCCGCCTCTGCCGTCGTGAGGCACGCGCCCAGCGGGAAGCCGCCGCCGATGCCCTTGGCCGCGGCGATGATGTCGGGGACGACGCCGTACAGTTCATGCGCGAACAGCTTGCCGGTCCGGCCATAGCCGGCCTGCACCTCGTCCAGCACCAGCAGCAGGCCGCGTTCGTCGCACGCCTTGCGCAGCCCCTGGAGGAATTCCGGGGTCGCCGGGCGTATCCCGCCCTCGCCCTGGATCGGTTCGACGAGGAAACCCGCGGTGTGGTCGTCGATCAGCGCCAGCGCGCCCTCAAGATCGTTGAACTGCGCATATTTGAAGCCGGGCAGCAGCGGCTCGAACCCGTCGCGCATCTTCGCCTGGTTGGTGGCGGAAATGGTGCCGAGCGTGCGCCCGTGGAACGCGGTGTCGAACGTGATGAGGTCGTGCCGTTCCGGCTGGCCGTTCGCGTAATGATAGCGGCGCGCGGTCTTGATCGCGCATTCGACCGCCTCTGCACCCGAATTGGTGAAGAACACCGTATCGGCGAAGCTGGCGTCGACCAGCCGCTGCGCGAAATGTTCGCCCTGCGGGCTGCCGTACAGGTTGCTGACGTGCATCAGCGTCGCGGCCTGATCGGCGATCGCCTTGACCAGCTTCGGGTGGCCATGGCCCAGCGCGTTGACCGCGATGCCGCTGGCGAAATCTAGGTATTGCGCCCCGTCCTCGCCATAGAGATAGACGCCCTCGCCGCGCACCGGTCGCACGCCGCACCGCGGGTAAACGGGCATCAACGGCGATATGGTTGCGTCGGACGACACGGCGGCCTTCTCCTGTCAGAAAGAACAAGGGCGGCCCGATACGGCCGCCCTTTTCGTCTGATACCGGCAAAGCCGTGCGCGAACAACACCACTCGCGCCGGCTATCCGTCGCGCGCTGTCGCCGCCGCGCCAGGCACGGTTGCCAGTGCCAGCAGCGCCGCCGCACCGGCCGCGACCCACAGCATCGCCGTGCCGTAGCGGCCGTATGCCGCCGCACCCGCCACCGCGCCGGCCGCCAGCCCGCTCCACAGCAGCAGATACGGCACCCAGGCCGTGCGCGGCGCGGTGCCCATCAGCGCGGCGGACAGGTTCTGCCCCAGCTTGACCAGCGTCCCGGTCATATAGGTGACGCCGATGCTCACCTCCCCGCCGCGTTCGAACACGGCGTTGAGCACGCCCATCGCCACCGCCAGCAACACC
>NZ_LSJO01000123.1:0-327 GCF_001556735.1 Sphingomonas sp. CCH9-F2
GGAACGCGAACGTCGCAAGATCGCGGGTGGTGAACGTCGCCTGCTGCCGCGTGATCGCGTCCAGCGCGACATTGGGATTGGCGATGATCTTCGCGCCGTTCTCACGGGCGATGCGCGTGTGATCCTCGATCCGCTCCGCCTCTAGCCCCTGCTCCGGTCGCCGCGATGCAGCGGGGCCGATCTTGTGCTGCGGCTCCAGCTCGATCCCCTGCGCCTCGTAAGAGCGATGGTCGATCCGGCCCTCAAGCCCGAGCTCGGCCATGCGCTCGTTGACGTGCGCGCTCCACGCCTCGCGCCAGTCCTTCAACAGCTCGGTCGAGTTCCAGT
>NZ_LSJO01000124.1:0-11231 GCF_001556735.1 Sphingomonas sp. CCH9-F2
CGTCTTCAGATAGCGTTCGTAGTCGTCGTAATCGGCCAGATAGTAATCGCTGCCGTCCCCCGCCGAAGCCTTCGCCAGCGAGCCGGGCAGCGATTACTATCTGGCCGATTACGACGACTACGAACGCTATCTGAAGACGCTGGCGGCGCAGTCCGACCGGATCAAGCTGATCGATATCGGCAGGTCGGCCGAGGGGCGCACGATGTGGGTCGCGGTCGTCTCCAGCCCGCAGAACCTGGCGAAGCTGGATCGCTACCGCGACATCGCGCGCCAGCTGGCGCGGGCCGAGAACCTCACCGAGACGCAGGCACAGGCGCTGGCCAATGAAGGCCGCGCAATGGTGTGGATCGACGCCGGGCTGCACGCGACCGAGACGGTGACGACGCAAAGCCAGATCCACGTCCTGTACCGGATGCTGAGCGGGCAGGATGCCGAGACGAAGCGCATCCTGGACGAGACGATCGTGCTGTTCGGGCACGACAATCCCGATGGGCTGCAATTGGTCGCCGACTGGTACATGCGCAACAAGGACCCGAAGGACCGCGAATTCCGCACGATCCCGCGGCTGTACCAGAAGTATGTCGGGCACGATAACAACCGCGACAGCTTCATGTCGCAGATGCCGGAGACGACCGCGCTGAACCGCGTGTTCTTCCGCCAATGGTATCCGCAGATCATCTTCAACCAGCACCAGACCGGGCCGGCGGGGATGGTGGTGTTCGTGCCGCCGTTCCGCGACCCGTTCAACTACAATTACTCGCCGATCGTGATGAACGAACTGCAGGAGGTCGGCGCGGCGATGCACAGCCGGCTGGTCGCCGAGGACAAGGCCGGATCGGGCGCTCGGTCCGCCGCGCCCTATTCGACGTGGCACAACGGCATGGTGCGGTCGGTCGCCTATTTCCACAATTCGATCGGGCTGCTGACCGAGATCATCGGCGGCCCGACGCCCGAGAAGATCCCGCTGATCCCGCAGACGCAGCTGGCACGCAACGATGAGACGCTGCCGATCGGCCCGCGCGACTGGCATCTGAAGGACAGCTTGGAATATCAGTGGACGCTGAACCGCGCGGTCATGGATTACGCCGCGCGCAACCGCGAACGGTTGCTGATGAACATCTGGCGGATGGGCCATGCCGCGATAGAGAAGGGCAGCCAGGACAGCTGGACGATCACCCCGCGCCGCGTCGATGCGGTGATGGAGGCGGCGAAGGGCAAGACCGCGCCGGGCGGGGAGACCTATTTCCGCGGGCCGCCGGCGGTCGATCCGGCGCTGTACCGGTCGGTGCTCAACGATCCGGCGATGCGCGACGCGCGCGGCTATATCCTGCCGCCCGCGCAGCAGCGCGACCTGCCGACGACGATCGCGTTCCTCAACGCGCTGCTGAAGAATGGCGTCGACGTGGAGCGCGCCGCCGCGCCGTTCATGGCGGGGGGCAAGCGTTATCCGGCGGGCAGCTATGTCGTGCGCACCGCGCAGGCGTATCGCCCGCACGTCCTCGACATGTTCGAGCCGCAGGATCACCCGCATGACGCCGAATATCCCGGTGGCCCCCCCAAGGCCCCGTACGACATCACCGGCTATACGCTGGCGTATCAGATGGGGGTGCAGTTCGACCGCGTCGTCGACGGGTTCGACGGCCGGTTCGAAAAGGTGACCGAGGAGCTGCTGGCCCCGCCCGCCGGGCGCGTGATCGGCAGCGGAAAGGCCGGGTGGCTGATTGGGCATGAGGCGAACAACGGCTTCATCCTGACCAACCGGCTGCTGAAGGCCGGGGTGCCCGTCCATTGGGTGCCGGGCGAGACCAAGGTCGCCGGGCGGACGCTGGCGGCGGGCGCGCTGTGGGTGCCGGCATCGCCGGCGGCGCAGGGCGTGATCGCGCAGTCCGCGCCGCTGGGGGTCGATGCCTATGCGATGGCGCGCGCACCGGCGGGGACGACGTGGAAGCTGAAGCCGGTGAAGGTCGGGCTGGTCGACCGCTATGGCGGGGTCATGCCCGCCGGCTGGACCCGCTGGCTGCTGGAACAGTACGAATTCCCGTTCGAGGTCGTCTATCCGGGGCAGCTCGACGCCGGGAATATCAAGGCGAAGTACGACGTGCTGCTGTTCGCCGACGGCACGGTGCCGGTGGCGCGCGGCGGTGCCTATCCGGGCGGCTATCGCAACACTCTGCCCAAGGCGGAGGACATTCCGGCCGAATATCGCGGCTGGCTGGGCGAGGTGACGCAGGACAAGACCCTGCCGGCGGTGCGCGACTTCGCGAGCGCGGGCGGCACCGTCATCACCGTGGGCAGCGCGAACACGCTGGCGACGTGGCTGACCCCGACGATCCAGCCCGCGCTGGTGACGAAGAAGCCCGACGGCAGCGTCGCGGCCTTGCCGCACAAGGAGTTCTACATCCCCGGATCGCTGATCCGCGCCAGCGTCGATCCGCGCCAGCCGCTCGCCTATGGCATGACCCCGACGGTGGACATGTTCTTCGACGAAAGCCAGCCGTTCGTCGCCGCCCCCGACCTGCGCCGGATCGCGTGGTTCGAGGGCGCCGCGCCGCTGCGCAGCGGCTGGGCCGTGGGGCAGGAGAAGCTGAACGGCACCGTCGCGGTGGCGGAAACCGACCTGGGGCGTGGCAAGCTGTTCGCGATGGGGCCTGAAGTGACCCAGCGCGCGCAGCCCTATGCCACGTTCAAGCTGCTGTTCAACGGCATCCTCTACGGTCCGGCGGCGGCCGCCGCGCGGTAGTGCGGGTCAGTCCGCGTCGGCGGGCGCCGCGGCGCCCAGCCGGCGCGCGATGACCGCGCAGGCGATCAGCTGGATCTGGTGGAACAGCATCACCGGCAGGATCGCGAGGCCCACCTGCGCGGCGGGGAACAGCACGCCTGCCATCGGCACCCCCGCCGCCAGGCTTTTCTTCGACCCGCAGAACAGCAGCACGATCGCATCGCCGCGCGGCAGCCGCAGCGCCTTCGCGCCATACCAGGTGACCGCCAGCACCACTGCCAGCAGCGCCGCGCACAGGGCGAGCAGCATCGCCAGATCGCCGCCCGTCACCCGCCGCCACAGCCCGTCGGCCACCGCCGCGCCGAACGCGGTATAGACGACGAGCAGGATCGACCCGCGATCGACCGTCGTCACCAGCGCCCTGCGCCGCGCGATCCACGCGCCGACCAGCGGGCGCATCAGATGCCCGATGACGAAGGGCGCGAGCAGCTGCAGCACGATCCCCTCCGCCTGCGCCAGCGAGACATGCGCCTGCCCGGCGCCGGCCATCCCCTGCATCGTCAGCGCGACCAGCGCGGGGGTGAGGACGATCCCGGCGAGGTTGGAGAAGGATGCGCTGCACACCGCCGCGGCGACATTTCCGCGCGCGATCGAGGTGAAGGCGATCGACGACTGGACGGTGGACGGCAGCAGCGTCAGGAACAGGAACCCGCCCGCCAGCGTCGGCGCCAGCAGCGGCAGGTGCGCGACCGCGATCCCCAGCAACGGGAACAGCGCGAAGGTGGTGGCGAACACCGCCAGGTGCAGCCGCCAGTTGCGAAGTCCCTCCACGATCGCGTCGCGCGACAGCCGCGCGCCGTGCAGGAAGAACAGCAGCACGATCCCGGCATCCGCCGCCCATCCGAACACGATCGCCGCACGCCCGACCGGCGGCAGCAGCGAGGCGAGGAGGACGGTGCCGAGCAGCATCAGCACGAACGGTTCGAACACGGCGAGGATGCGACGCACCATCAGCGCCGCCGGATCTGGGCGATGGTCATGCCGGTCGCTGTAGGGGCGCGGGCCGCGAATGTCTTGCGGTTATACCGCGCGCCGTGGCCGCGCCCTTGATGCCGGGCGGGGGCGGCGCCACAAGAGTGCGCATGACCCGACCATCGCCGGACCCCGATGCGCTGCTGACGCGCCTGCGCGCGATCGTCGGGCGGCGGCACCTGTTGACCGGCGAGCGCGCGACCGCGCGGTTCCGCCACGGCTATCGCACCGGCGCTGGCGCGGCGATCGCGGTGGTACGGCCGGGCAGCCTGGTCGAACTGTGGCATGTCGCGCAGGCGTGCGTCGCGGCCGACGTGTCGATCATCATGCAGGCCGCCAATACCGGGCTGACCGGCGGATCGACCCCCGATGGCGACGATTATCCCGGCGGGGTGGTGATCGTCGCGACGATGCGGATCGCGGGGCTGCACCTGATCCGCGATGCGGGTCAGGTGGTGTGCCTGCCGGGGACGACGCTGGACGCGCTGGAAAAGGCGCTGGCGCCGCTGGGGCGCGAACCGCACAGCGTGATCGGATCGTCGTGCTTCGGGGCGTCGGTGATCGGGGGCGTGTGCAACAATTCGGGCGGGTCGCTGGTGCGGCGCGGCCCCGCCTACACCGAGCTGGCGCTGTACGGGCAGGTCGGCGCGGACGGCGTGCTGCGGCTGGTCAACCGGCTGGGCATCGCGCTCGGCGATACGCCGGAAGAGGTGCTGGCCCGCGTCGAGCGCGGCGATTTTTCCGATGCCGACGTGGCGGCCTGCGATGCGGCGCGCGCGCACGACCATGATTATGCCGCCCACGTCTGCGCGATCGATGCCGAGACGCCGGCGCGCTTCAACGCCGACCCGCGACGCCTGCGCGAGGCGGCGGGGAGCGCGGGCAAGCTGATCGTGTTCGCGGTGCGGCTGGATACCTTTCCGGTCGAGCGCGACACCGCCACCTTCTATATCGGCACCGGCGATCCGATGGCGTTGACCGCGCTGCGCCGTGCGATCCTGTCGCGCCCCGAACTGCTGCCGATCGCGGGCGAATATATGCACCGCACCGCGTTCGACATCGCCGATCGCTACGGGCGCGACATGTTCGCGGTGATCGAACGGCTGGGCACCGCGCGGCTGCCGGCGTTATGGGCGGCCAAGGGGCGGGTCGATGCGTTGCTACCCGGGGCGGCGGACCGGTGGATGCAGCGTGCCGGGCGGTTGCTGCGCGATCATTTGCCGGCGCGGATGCGTGCGTTCCGCGACCGGTATCCGCATCACCTGATCCTGAAGATGCCGGGCGCGGCGGCGGCGGCGACGCGCGCGCTGCTGGACGAGACGATCGGCGCCGACGGCTGGTTCGCGTGCGACGCGATCGAGGCGAAGAAGGCGTTCCTCCACCGTTTCGTCGCGGCGGGGGCGGCGGTGCGATACCGCGCGGTGCATCGCGACACGGTGGAGGATATCGTCGCGCTGGACGTCGCGCTGCCGCGCAACGCGCGGGACTGGACCGAGACGCTGCCGGCCGATCTGGCGGCGGAGGTCATCCACACGCTGTATTACGGGCATTTCTTCTGCCACGTGTTCCACCAGGATTATATCGTGCGGCGCGGCACCGATCCGGTGGCATTCGAACACCGGCTGTGGACGCTGCTGGACGTGCGCGGGGCGGAGTATCCCGCCGAGCATAACGTCGGGCATCTGTATCGCGCCAAGCCCGCGCTGGCGGAATTCTATCGCACGCTTGACCCGCGCAACCAGCTGAACCCCGGCGTCGGGCAGTTGCCGCGCGGGCGGGAGTGGCGCTGAGCGGCGTTGGGCGGGGCGCCGGGGCTTCCTATATCGCGCAGCGACGGACCATTCGGAGAAGACGATGACCGATTATCGCAAGACTGACGAGGCGCTGGCGCGGCTGACGCCCGAGCAATTCTATGTCACGCAGCAGAGCGGGACCGAGCGCCCCGGCACCGGCGAGTATCTGCACAACCACGCGGCCGGCATCTATGTCGACGTGGTGTCGGGCGAGCCGCTGTTCGCGTCCGCCGACAAGTATGAATCGCATTGCGGCTGGCCGAGCTTCACCAAGCCGATCGAGCCGGCGAACGTCAACGAACTGTCCGACCGCAGCCACGGCATGGTGCGCACCGAGGTGCGCTCCGCGCATGGCGACAGCCATCTGGGGCATGTGTTCGAGGACGGGCCGCGCGATCGCGGCGGCCTTCGCTATTGCATCAATTCCGCCGCGCTGCGCTTCGTGCCCAAGGAGGACATGGAGGCCGAGGGCTATGGCGCCTATCTGGATCAGGTAGAGGGCTGATCGAGTGCGAGCAGCGCGAAGGTCGCCAGCCAGTGTTCGCCCATATAGTCGTCGCCCAGGTGCGGCAGGCTGGCGGCGAGATGGTCGGCGGCCGCCGCCTGCGCGCGCGCGGCGACCGGATGCGCCGGGCCGAGCGCGGCGGCGATCGTGCGCCAGCACCACGCGCGGCTGAGGTTCAGCCCGTCGAGGTGCGCGATCTTCCCGTCCGACCGGTCCGAGACGATCGCGGGGGTGAACAGCGTCGCCGGCTCCCCCGTGGCGACGCGCGGCAGGAAGGCATCGAACCAGTCGCGAAAGGCGGCGGCATCGAGCACGCGGCTCATCACCAGCGCCTCACACAAGGCGGGTGACAGGAATTCGTCGCCGCCCGGTTCCCACGCCTGGCAATCGCGGTCGTTGGCGAACCAGCCGGTGGCGGCATCGGCGATGGGCACGCGCAGGGCCGGATCGTGGCGCCCGGCCCAGTCCCACGCCAGCGTCAGCGCGAAGCCGGTATTGAAATGCGTGCCGACCCGCAAGGGATAGGTGAGCCGCGGCAGGAACGCGCGAAACCGCGCCGCGATCAGCCGCGCGAGCGGTTCCAGCGCGGCGGCCCACGGCGCGTCGTGGCGGCTCGCCTCCTCATGCAGCGCCAGCGCCCAGGCCCAGCCATAGGGGCGTTCGAACCCCGCCGCGCCGGGGCGTTCGAAATAGGCGATCTCGGCCGCGATCCCCTCCGGGGTCAGCGTCGCGTCGGCGCGCGCGCGGATCGCGGGCGCGGCGTCCATGTCGGGGAAGCGGCGCGCGAGGCGCAGCAGCTGCCACCAGCCGTGGACGCAGCTGTGCCAGTCGAGGCTGCCGTAGAAGACCGGGTGGAGCGCCGACGGTGGCTGCGCATCCTCAGGCCCGTTGAGGGCATGGAGCAGGACGTTGGGATATTCGCGGCCGACATGCCCCAGCGTCAGGGCGGCGAAACGCTGCGCCAGCGCGCGGTCGAGCATCGTCATGCGATCATCGCGTACAGCAGCGCGGCATTGAACGCGAGCAGCGGGATCGCGGTGGGCAATTGCGCGCGGATCACGCCGTAACGGTCCTTCAGGTCGAGCAGCGCGGCGGGCATCAGGTTGAAGTTGGCGGCCATCGGCGTCATCAGCGTGCCGCAGAAGCCCGCCAGCATCCCTACCGCCGCGACCACCGCCGGATCGCCGTCCGCGCCGCGGATCAGCAGCGGCACGCCGACCGCCGCGGCCATCACCGGAAAGGCTGCGAAGGCATTGCCCATCACGATCGTGAACGCCGCCATGCCCAGCGCATAGGCCAGCACCGCGCCCGCGACGTTGCCGGCCGGCACGACCGCGCCGATCAGCTCGCCGACCACCCCGCCGACCCCGGCGAGCGCGAACACCGCGCCCAGGCTGGCCAGCATCTGCGGCATCACCGCGACCCAGCCGATATCGTCGATCAGCCGCCGTCCGGCGACGAACGGCTCGGCCGGGCGCGCGTTCAGCAGGGCGAGGCACAGCGCCAGCGCGATCAGCGTGCCGCACGTCACCGCCACCAATGTCGCCTGTTTCGGGTCGACCAGCCCCGGCAGCTGCTTGAACAGCAACGTGCCCGCCAGCGCGGCGGCGGGGATCACCAGCGCGGGGACGAACACGCGCGCGCCGTGGCGCGCGGCGGGCGGCGGGGCGGGATCCGCGCGGCGCATCCGGCCCGAGGCGGCGATCGCGACCAGCGCGAGCACCAGCAGGCCGTTGGCGATATCGCCCAGCCGGTCGCCGATCAGGAAGGACGCCGCGATCAGCGCATGGAAACCGGCATTGGCCAGCCGCCGGTCGCGCAGCGCCAGCACCGCGAAGATCGCGAACACCGCGCCGGCGATGCCATAGACCAGGTTCAGCCCGATCATGCAGCCGGCCCCTTTCGCGCCAGCCGCCGGTCGAGCCACATCAGCCGCGCGCCGTGGATCGCGAAGGCGGCGATCGCGGTGGGGATCGCCCACACCGACAGCTGGAACGGTTCCAGCACGATGCCATAGCCGTCGAGCACGCCCTTCATCAGCAGGATCGACCCGATCGCGATGAAGATATCCTCGCCGAAGAACAGCCCGATATTGTCGGTGGCGGCGGCCATCGCCTTGACCCGTTCGGTCGCGGCATCGTCGGTCGCGCCCTGGCGTTCCGCCGCGGCCTGCGCCATCGGGGCGACCAGCGGGCGGACGGTCTGCGCCGGCCCGGCGACCGAGGTGAGGCCCAGCGCGGCGGTCACCTGACGGAACAGGAGGTATCCGGCCAGCAGCCGCCCCGCGGTGGCGCCGCGCAGCCCCGCGACCAGCCCGCGCGCGCGCTCCTGAAGCCCGCGCCGTTCCAGCAAACCGATGACCGGTAGCACCATGTAGATGGCGGTGACGTAGCGGGTTTCGTTGAACGCATGGCCGAAGGTGGCAAGGATGCGCAGCGGGTCCAGCCCCGCCGCCCAGCCGGTGACCGCGGCGGAGGCGACGATCACCAGCAGCGGGTTGAACCGCAGCAGGAAACCGCCCGCGATGACGGCGATGCCGGCCAGCACCAGCATCAGCGCTGGCCCGCCGCGCCGTAACCGCCGCCGCCGGGGGTTTCGATGACGATGACGTCGCCGGGCGCCATCTGCGCGGTGGCGGTGGCGGCCATCGGCTCGACGCCGCCATCGGCGCGCTCGATGCGGTTGGCGCCCGCCTGCCCGTCGCCGCCGCCCGCCAGCCCGAACGGCGCGACGCGGCGGCGGTTGCTGAGGACGCCGGCGCGCAGCGGCGCCAGGAAGCGCAGCCGTCGCACCGTCCCGTCGCCGCCGCGCCATTGCCCCGCGCCCCCCGATCCGCGCCGGATCGCGAAGCGTTCGACCAGCACCGGATAGCGCGTTTCCAGCACTTCCGGGTCGGTCAGGCGGCTGTTGGTCATGTGCGTCTGGATCGCATCGGCCCCCGCATGGCCGGGGCCGGCGCCCGCCCCGCCGGCGATCGTTTCGTAATATTGATAGCTGTCGTCGCCGAACGTCAGGTTGTTCATCGTCCCCTGACTGCCCGCCATCGCGCCCAGCGCGCCGAGCAGCGCATCGGTGACGACCTGGCTCACCTCGACATTGCCGGCGACCACCGCGGCGGGAAAGCGCGGGTTGAGCATCGATCCGTCGGGGACGAGGATCGTCACCGGGCGCAGGAACCCTTCGTTGAGCGGCACCGGTTCGTCGACCAGCAGCCGCAGGACGTAGAGGACCGCCGCGCGCGTCACCGCCAGCGGCGCGTTGAAATTGGTGGGGCGCTGTTCGCTGGTGCCGGTGAAGTCGATCGTCGCATGGCCCGCCGCGCGATCGATCCGCACCGCCACCTCGACCACGGCGCCATCGTCCAGTTCGTAGCGGAAATGCCCGTCCGACAGGGTCGCGATCATCCGCCGCGCCATCGCCTCGGCATGCGACTGGACATGCGCCATGTAGCGGGTGACGACCGCCGCGCCCTGCCGCGCCGCCAGATCGCGCAGCCCCGCGGCACCGCGCGCGCACGCCGCGACCTGCGCCGCCAGATCGGCGATATTCTGGTCGATGTTGCGCGCGGGGTGCGGGCCGCCCGCCAGCAGGTCACGGATCGCGGCTTCGCGCATCGCGCCGTCGGCGACGACAGCCACGTCGTCGAACACGACGCCCTCGTCCGCCAGCGTGCGGCTGTCGGGGGGCATCGATCCGGGAGTGGTGCCGCCGACATCGGCATGATGGCCGCGCGCGGCGACGAACCAGGCGGGCGCGTCGCCGCCGGCGAACACCGGCATGATGACGGTGATGTCGGGCAGGTGCGTGCCGCCGCGATAGGGATCGTTGAGGGCATAGACCTCGCCATCGCGCATCGTGCCGGCGCGCGCGGCGATGACGGTGCGGATGCTTTCGCCCATCGACCCCAGATGCACCGGGATGTGCGGCGCATTGGCGACCAGGCCACCCTCGGCATCGAACAGCGCGCACGAAAAGTCGAGCCGTTCGCGGATGTTGACCGACGCGGCGCTGCGCTGGAGCGCGGCGCCCATCTCCTCGGCGATGCCCATGAACAGGCCGGAGAAGATCTCCAGCCGCACCGGATCGACCGTGTCGTCGGCGGCACCGTCGCGCGCGGCGGCGGCGCGTTCCAGCAGCAAGGTGCCGTCCGCCAGTACGCGCGCGCGCCAGCCCGGTTCGACCACCACCGTCGATACCGGATCGATCACCAGCGCCGGGCCGGCCAGCATCGCCCCCGCCGCCAGCGTGTCGCGCGCGTGCACGGCCACCTGCCGGTCCGCGCCCGCCAGATACATGGCGACATGGTCGAGCGGCGCGGCACTGGTCGCGGGCAGCGCGGGGGCGGGCAACTGGCGGTCGTCGGCGCGCGCGATTGCCTCGACGCGCAGCCGCTCGACCACCAGCGCATCGTCAGAGACGAAGCCGAACCGCTGGCGATGCGCGGCGGCGAAGGCATCGCGCATCGCATCGGCGTCGCCCCATGGCACCTCGATACTCTGGTCGTTGCGCGCGTAGCGCAGCTGCGCCTGCACGGCGACGTCGACCGCGCCGGCAGCGACGCCCTGCGCCGCCAGCGCGGCGACCGCGGCATCGCGCAGCCCCGCCAGTGCGGAGGCGAGCGCGGTGTCGCCCAGCGGCAGTGCGACGGTCGCCTCGCGCACGATGCTGCGATCGGCCAGCCCGATGCCGACCGCGGACAGGACGCCGGCCAGCGGGTGGATCAGCACCTGTGTCATCCCCAGCGCGTCGGCGACCAGACAGGCATGTTGCCCGCCCGCGCCGCCGAAACAGGCGAGCGCATAGCCGGCCGGATCCTCGCCGCGCGCCACCGATACCGCGCGGATCGCGCGCGCCATGTTGGCGACCGCGATCGCCACCAGCCCCTCCGCCGCGGCGGCGCGGGTCATCCGCTGGCCGGTGGCGGCCGCCACCTCGTCGAGCAGCGCGTCGAGCGCGGCTTCGGACGCGGCGCGATCGGGCGGCAGGTTGCGGTCGGGGCCGAACAGCGCGGGGAAATGCGCAGGCTGAATCTTCCCCAGGATCAGGTTGCAGTCGGTGACGGTCAGCGGCCCGCCGCGCCGGTAGCAGGCCGGGCCGGGATCCGCCCCCGCCGATGCCGGGCCGACCAGCAAGCGCCCGCCATCGAAGCGGCAGATCGACCCGCCGCCCGCCGCGACGGTAT
>NZ_LSJO01000125.1:0-290 GCF_001556735.1 Sphingomonas sp. CCH9-F2
GGGTTGGTGAAACCCAGGGGGTCACAGCGCTTCGAGCGCGATGACGTGATTAGGGTCAGGACCCATTGATGTGAGCGTCGCGATCTGATTCAGGCTCCGCAAGGAGACCGGGATGAGTGACCTGTTTTGGCTGACGGATGAGCAGATCGAGCGGCTGCGGCCGTTCTTTCCCAAGAGCCACGGGAGGCCGAGGGTAGACGATCGGCGGGTGCTGAGTGGCATCGTATTCGTCAATCGCAATGGGCTGCGCTGGCGAGATGCGCCCAGCGCCTATGGGCCACACAAGACGC
>NZ_LSJO01000126.1:0-5618 GCF_001556735.1 Sphingomonas sp. CCH9-F2
GGTCGATACGGGGAAGGGGGCGGGGGATCAAGGCACGCCGCCCACCACGCCGGCCGCGGGAAGCGTTGTCACCGCGCGCCGGGACCGATAGACCGCGGGCATGACTTCTCTCGACAAGCCGCCGCAGCACGGCGGGATTCCCGTCACCACGACCGTCAAATGGCGTTTCCCCGCCGTCCATCCGGAGGGGCAGAAATTCACCGCGATCGCGTTCGGCATCACGTTGCTGATGACGATCGTGTCGAAGGTGTTCTTCTGGCCGTTCCTGGGCATCACCCTGTGGGTGGCGGCGTTCTTCCGCGATCCGGTGCGCGCGACGCCGGTGGGCGACGATCTGATCGTCTCCCCCGCCGACGGACTGGTGACGATGATCGAGCGCGTGCCCGTCCCCCGCGAGCTGGTAGGCGATCTGGGCGAGGCGCCGATGGTGCGCGTGTCGGTGTTCATGTCGGTGTTCGACGTGCACATCAACCGATCGCCGATCGCGGGCACGATCCGGCAGGTCGTCTATATCTCGGGCAAGTTCCTCAACGCCGATCTCGACAAGGCATCGGAAGAGAACGAGCGCCAGCATTTCGTGGTCGAGGGGTTCGACGGGCGCAAGGTCGGCTTCACGCAGATCGCCGGGCTGGTCGCGCGGCGGATCGTCGCCTTCGCCAAGATCGGCGATATCGTCGGCGCCGGGCAGCGCGTCGGGCTGATCCGCTTCGGCAGCCGCGTCGACGTGTTCCTGCCGGAAGGCTGCGTACCGCAAGTGGCGCTGGGGCAGCGCGCGATCGCGGGCGAGACGGTGCTGGGCCGCTTCGGCGGCACCCCGGTCAGCGCGATCGCGCAATAGGATGCGCGCCCCGCTCCCCCGCCGGACGCTCGGCCGCCGCCCGGTCGGCGGACTGCCGCTGCGCTCGGTCGCCCCCAATGCGGTGACCGCGCTGGCGCTGTGTTCCGGCCTGTCGGGCATCCGCTTCGCCATTTCCGGGAATTGGGAACTGGCGGTGGTGATGGTACTGGTCGCGGGAGTGCTCGACGGGCTGGACGGGCGCGTCGCGCGGATGCTGCACGGCGAAAGCCGGTTCGGCGCTGAGCTGGATTCGCTGTCCGACGCGATCTCCTTCGGCGTGTCGCCGGCGCTGATCGTCTATCTGTGGTCGCTCAACACGCTGCCGCGGTTCGGATGGATGGCGGCGCTGGTGCTGGCGGTGTTCTGCGCGCTGCGGCTCGCCCGCTTCAACGCCGCAATAGATGCGGCTGAACAGCCGCACAAGTCGGCCGGATTCCTGACCGGCGTGCCCGCCCCGGCGGGCGCGGCGCTGGCGCTGCTGCCGCTGTTCCTGTGGTTCGTGACCGAGGCGCCGATCCTGCGCGATCCGCGGCTGGTGGCGCCATGGACGATCTTCGTCGCGCTGCTGATGGTGTCGAGCATCGCGACCTTTTCCTGGACGTCGCTGCGGCTGCGGCGCAACATCCGGTTCGAGGCGATCGCGGTCGTGGTCCTGGTGGGTGCCGCCGCGGTCAGCGCGCCGTGGCAGACCGCCGCGGCCGGCGGCGTCGCCTATCTGTTCGCGATCCCGTTCAGCATCGCAAGCTATGGCCGGATCAAGCGGCTTCGCGCTGGCGCACCGGCCGGCCCTGCACCGTCGACCCCGCCCAGCGCCTGACCGCGATCCGGCGTTCCGCCTGGACCAGCACCGCCAGCGGTTCGAACCGCGCCGTCTCCGGCTGGCCGCGCAGTACCGCGACGATGCGCGCCATGTTCGGCGCGAGCGTCGCGGCCATCGCATAGCCCGCCAGCGTCAGCGCGCCGCCGAAGATCATCACTGCCAGAACCATCGCCATCGTCCGCCTCCTGAAAATCCCACGCGAACCCGAGCACGCCAATCACCGGAATCCCTGCTTGGTTCCCGGACATTCGTTCCGAAGCGGCACTTTGTGTCGCAGCCCCGTAACGAAACCCGCCGTGAGTTCGCTCTCTGTTCCGACGTGTTGTTCCATCTCTGTTCCGGGGTGTCAAGCGGCAACGTGGCGCTTGTTTTCACCGACCGATTGCGCTAAGCGCGCCGCCTCAACCCCGCATGGGAAGCATCATCAACCGGTGCGCCGGCCTTCGAGGCACGCGTCACTCGCTTCCCAGAGGCTTAACCGGAAGGAACATATCCCATGGCGGCACCTGTCGTCTCGATGCAGCAGCTGATCGAAACCGGCGCGCACTTCGGCCACCAGACGCACCGCTGGAACCCGAAGATGAAGCCCTACATCTTCGGTGAGCGCAACGGCGTCCACATCATCGACCTGTCGCAGACCGTGCCGCTGTTCGCGCGCGCGCTGGAATTCGTGTCGCAGTCGGTGGCGTCGGGCGGCAAGGTGCTGTTCGTCGGCACCAAGCGCCAGGCGCAGGAGCCGGTCGCCGACGCCGCGCGCCGTGCCGGCCAGCATTTCGTCAACCACCGCTGGCTGGGCGGGATGCTCACCAACTGGAAGACGATCTCCAACTCGATCAAGCGTCTGAAGGCGCTGGAAGAGCAGCTGTCGGGCAACACCGCGGGCCTGACCAAGAAGGAAGTCCTGCAGCTGACCCGCGAGCGCGACAAGCTGGAGCTGTCGCTGGGCGGCATTCGCGACATGGGCGGCGTGCCGGACGTGATGTTCGTGATCGACGCCAACAAGGAAGAGCTGGCGATCAAGGAAGCCAACACGCTGGGCATCCCGGTCGTTGCGATCCTCGATTCGAACGTGTCGCCGGACGGCATCGCCTTCCCGGTGCCCGCCAATGACGACGCGGCACGCGCGATCCGCCTGTATTGCGAGGCGATCGCGATCGCCTCGCAATACAGGCGGATCGCGCGTGCCGCGTCGTCATTGGCGGGCACCGGGAAGGCGATGCCGTCCGGCGACACGTTCGAATCGAGGATCGCAACGACCGGGATGCCCAGCGTGTTGGCTTCCTTGATCGCCAGCTCTTCCTTGTTGGCGTCGATCACGAACATCACGTCCGGCACGCCGCCCATGTCGCGAATGCCGCCCAGCGACAGCTCCAGCTTGTCGCGCTCGCGGGTCAGCTGCAGGACTTCCTTCTTGGTCAGGCCCGCGGTGTTGCCCGACAGCTGCTCTTCCAGCGCCTTCAGACGCTTGATCGAGTTGGAGATCGTCTTCCAGTTGGTGAGCATCCCGCCCAGCCAGCGGTGGTTGACGAAATGCTGGCCGGCACGGCGCGCGGCGTCGGCGACCGGCTCCTGCGCCTGGCGCTTGGTGCCGACGAACAGCACCTTGCCGCCCGACGCCACCGACTGCGACACGAATTCCAGCGCGCGCGCGAACAGCGGCACGGTCTGCGACAGGTCGATGATGTGGACGCCGTTGCGCTCACCGAAGATGTAGGGCTTCATCTTCGGGTTCCAGCGGTGCGTCTGGTGGCCGAAGTGCGCGCCGGTTTCGATCAGCTGCTGCATCGAGACGACAGGTGCCGCCATGGGATATGTTCCTTCCGGTTAAGCCTCTGGGAAGCGAGTGACGCGTGCCTCGAAGGCCGGCGCACCGGTTGATGATGCTTCCCATGCGGGGTTGAGGCGGCGCGCTTAGCGCAATCGGTCGGTGAAAACAAGCGCCACGTTGCCGCTTGACACCCCGGAACAGAGATGGAACAACACGTCGGAACAGAGAGCGAACTCACGGCGGGTTTCGTTACGGGGCTGCGACACAAAGTGCCGCTTCGGAACGAATGTCCGGGAACCAAGCAGGGATTCCGGTGATTGGCGTGCTCGGGTTCGCGTGGGATTTTCAGGAGGCGGACGATGGCGATGGTTCTGGCAGTGATGATCTTCGGCGGCGCGCTGACGCTGGCGGGCTATGCGATGGCCGCGACGCTCGCGCCGAACATGGCGCGCATCGTCGCGGTACTGCGCGGCCAGCCGGAGACGGCGCGGTTCGAACCGCTGGCGGTGCTGGTCCAGGCGGAACGCCGGATCGCGGTCAGGCGCTGGGCGGGGTCGACGGTGCAGGGCCGGCCGGTGCGCCAGCGCGAAGCCGCTTGATCCGGCCATAGCTTGCGATGCTGAACGGGATCGCGAACAGATAGGCGACGCCGCCGGCCGCGGCGGTCTGCCACGGCGCGCTGACCGCGGCGGCACCCACCAGGACCACGACCGCGATCGCCTCGAACCGGATGTTGCGCCGCAGCCGCAGCGACGTCCAGGAAAAGGTCGCGATGCTCGACACCATCAGCAGCGCGACGAAGATCGTCCATGGCGCCACCAGCCGCGGATCGCGCAGGATCGGCGCCTCGGTCACGAACCACAGGAACAGCGGCAGCAGCGCCAGCGCCGCGCCCGCCGGGGCGGGCACGCCGGTCAGGAATCCGGCCGACTTGTGCGGCTGTTCAGCCGCATCTATTGCGGCGTTGAAGCGGGCGAGCCGCAGCGCGCAGAACACCGCCAGCACCAGCGCCGCCATCCATCCGAACCGCGGCAGCGTGTTGAGCGACCACAGATAGACGATCAGCGCCGGCGACACGCCGAAGGAGATCGCGTCGGACAGCGAATCCAGCTCAGCGCCGAACCGGCTTTCGCCGTGCAGCATCCGCGCGACGCGCCCGTCCAGCCCGTCGAGCACTCCCGCGACCAGTACCATCACCACCGCCAGTTCCCAATTCCCGGAAATGGCGAAGCGGATGCCCGACAGGCCGGAACACAGCGCCAGCGCGGTCACCGCATTGGGGGCGACCGAGCGCAGCGGCAGTCCGCCGACCGGGCGGCGGCCGAGCGTCCGGCGGGGGAGCGGGGCGCGCATCCTATTGCGCGATCGCGCTGACCGGGGTGCCGCCGAAGCGGCCCAGCACCGTCTCGCCCGCGATCGCGCGCTGCCCCAGCGCCACTTGCGGTACGCAGCCTTCCGGCAGGAACACGTCGACGCGGCTGCCGAAGCGGATCAGCCCGACGCGCTGCCCGGCGCCGACGATATCGCCGATCTTGGCGAAGGCGACGATCCGCCGCGCGACCAGCCCGGCGATCTGCGTGAAGCCGACCTTGCGCCCGTCGAACCCCTCGACCACGAAATGCTGGCGCTCGTTCTCTTCCGATGCCTTGTCGAGATCGGCGTTGAGGAACTTGCCCGAGATATAGACGACCTGCCGGATCGTGCCCGCGATCGGCGATCGGTTGATGTGCACGTCGAACACCGACATGAACACCGACACGCGCACCATCGGCGCCTCGCCCAGATCGCCTACCAGCTCGCGGGGGACGGGCACGCGCTCGATCATCGTCACCAGTCCGTCGGCGGGGGAGACGATCAGATCGTCGCCCACCGGCGTCGCGCGCACCGGATCGCGGAAGAACGCCGCCACCCACAGGGTGATGCCCAGGAACGGCCAGAAGAACACCTTCGACACGATCGTCATCAGCAACGTGATGCCGAACGCGATCGCGGTGAATTTCTGCCCCTCCGGATGGACGGCGGGGAAACGCCATTTGACGGTCGTGGTGACGGGAATCCCGCCGTGCTGCGGCGGCTTGTCGAGAGAAGTCATGCCCGCGGTCTATCGGTCCCGGCGCGCGGTGACAACGCTTCCCGCGGCCGGCGTGGTGGGCGGCGTGCCTTGATCCCCCGCCCCCTTCCCCGTATCGACC
>NZ_LSJO01000127.1:0-2204 GCF_001556735.1 Sphingomonas sp. CCH9-F2
TCCCCCGGCTCCACCTTCCCGCCGGGAAATTCCCACAGCCCGCCATGCTGCTTGTCGGCGGGGCGCTGTTGCATCAGGCAGCGACCCTGCGCGTCGATCAGCGCGGCGGCGACGACCAGTATCGGCGACCCCATCGACCTTTCCTTAACCCCGCTGTGCCAAGCCCGGCGCCATGCCAGCCCCCGATCGCCTTGTCGCCCGTCTCCTGCGCCTCATGCGCGACCGCCGCGGCGCATCGGCAACCGAATATGGCATCATCCTGGCGATGATTGCGATGTCGATGGTCGCGGCGGCGGGAAAGTTCGTCAATGCCAGCAGCGCGATGTACTCCTACGCCAACAACAACATGAATATCGCAAAGTAACCTTGCCGTTAACTATCAAATATTTGCGGCACGATACTTACTTTAATCTTTCGTCAACCGCGGCATCATAAACGGGATGGGCTCGACGTCAACAGACGTCGGCCGGGTAGCTGAAGCTTTGGTACCACTGGAGATCGATATGCAGAAGATTCGTTCGTTCCTGAAGAACAGCAAGGGCGCCACCGCGATCGAGTACGGCCTGATCGCCGCGCTGATCGCCGTCGCCGCCATCGCCGCGATGAAGGGCCTGGGCAACCAGCTGGGCACCACCTTCAACTCGGTGTCGGGCAAGATGGCCACCGAAGCGACGCCGAAGTAAGCTTCGCGTCTTCGGACACGCACATCGGGCGGCGGAACTTCGGTTCCGTCGCCCTTTTGCTGCGCCCGGTTCATGTTTCCTTTACCACGATGCTTCGTTCTTCTCATTTTATCTTCAGTAAAGCCTGTGTGCGATACCGATGATGCGATGCGGGTCGAAGCCCCGTCGCCGGGTAACTGAAGCACAATAGCGAACGGGAGAATTTTCCATGCAGACCATCCGCGCGTTCCTGAAGAACAGCAAGGGCGCCACCGCGATCGAATACGGCCTGATCGCCGCACTGATCGCCGTCGCCGCGATCGCCGCAATGAAGGGCCTGGGCAACCAGTTGGGCAGCACCTTCAACGCCGTGTCGGGCAAGATGAAAACCGAAGCGACGCCGAAGTAAGCGGCGCACTCTATCGGGATGCACGAAGGGCGGCGGGATCACTCCCGCCGCCCTTTTCATGCGCCGTCGTCGCTTGGTGTGCGCGTCAGACGACGCGGCCCATCGCCAGGAACTTGGCACGGCGGTCGCGCGCCAGCGCGTCGGGGGCCAGCTTGCCCAGATCGGCCAGCGCCTTGTCGATCGCATCGCCCAGCGCGGCGATCGCCCCGGACGGATCGCGGTGCGCGCCGCCCAGCGGCTCGGGGACGATCGTGTCGACGACGCCCAGCGCCTTCAGGTCCTGCGCGGTCACCTTCATCGCCTCGGCCGCATCCGCCGCCTTGTCGGCGGTGCGCCACAGGATCGAGGCGCAGCCCTCCGGCGAGATCACCGAATAGACGGCATGTTCGAACATCAGCACGCGATTGCCGCTGGCCAGCGCGATCGCGCCGCCCGATCCGCCTTCACCCACCACCGCCGACACCAGCGGGACGCGCAGGCCCAGGCACGCCTCGGTCGAACGCGCGATCGCCTCGGCCTGGCCGCGCTCCTCGGCCTGGATGCCCGGGAAGGCGCCGGACGTGTCGACCAGCGTCACCACCGGCAGGCCGAAGCGGTCGGCCATCTCCATCAGGCGGATCGCCTTGCGATAACCCTCCGGCTTGCCCATCCCGAAATTGTGCCGCAGCCGGCTGGCGGTGTCGTCGCCCTTTTCATGGCCCAGCACCATGATCCGGTGCCCGCGGAACGTGGCGAAGCCGCCCAGGATCGCCTTATCGTCGCCGAACGCGCGGTCGCCCGCCAGCGGCACGAATTCCTCGAACAACCCGGCGACATAATGTTTGAAATGCGGGCGTTCGGGATGGCGGGCGACCTGCGTCTTCTGCCACGGGGTCAGCTTGGCGAAGGTGTCCTTCAGCAGCTTGTCGGACTTGCCCTGCAGCTTGGCGATCTCGGCGGAGATATCGACGCCGCCGTCGGCGCCCGTATCGCGCAATTCGTCGATGCGCGCCTGCAGCTCGGCAATGGGCTTTTCGAAGTCGAGGAAACTGGCCATCGCGCGCCGTTACGGCGGTGTCGCCGATGCGTCAACGAGCGCCTCCGCCAGCGGATGGCGTTCGTTGACCAGTTCGACCAGCCGCCGCGTGTCGACA
>NZ_LSJO01000128.1:0-8662 GCF_001556735.1 Sphingomonas sp. CCH9-F2
GGTCCAGCCCGACCGCGCGGGCATAAGCGCGCGCGAAGCCGGAGGCATAGGTGGGCGACGGCAACAGATCGAGCCGGTCGTTCTCCAGCGCTTCCAGGAACCGCTGCGTCACGCGGGTGCGGGCGGCGACTTCCGCCACCGACAAGCCCTGCGCCTCGCGCGCGGCGCGCAGCCGGGCACCGATCGTGCCCGGCGCCGCTGCCGCCTGTGCGGGATGCTCACCATCGCTCATTATCGTCTCCGACCCCCGCGCCATCCCCGTTTGCTCGCGGAGAAAGCGTTCGTCTCCCAAAGCGTCCCTTGGGTGTCAACCGATCCCCGTCGTGCGCCCCGGCTCGCTTTGTCGCAAAGCCGCCCCGGTCACCCGCTTTCGCGCGGGCGCAGCTTCACCGTCAGGCCAGCTCGACACCCTGCGCCGCCGCCCAGCCGGCCAGCGCGCCGCGCATGTCGGCGGGCGGATGCGCCAGCAATTCGCCGACGAAGCCGACCAGCGGGGTGTGGTCCAGCGAACGGATCATCGCCTTGATCGGTCCCACCGCCGCCGGGGTGATCGACAGCCGGTCGATCCCCAGCCCGATCAGCGCCATCGCCTCCAGCGGGCGCCCGCCCATCTCGCCGCACACGCCCAGCGGCACGCCCGCCGCGCGCGCCGGCTCCGCCACCGCCTTCAGGAACCGCAGGATCGACGGAGACAGCCAGTCGTAGCGTTCCGCCAGCTTCGGATTGGCGCGATCGGCGGCGAACAGGAACTGCGTCAGGTCGTTGGTGCCGATCGACAGGAAATCGACCTTGGGCAGCAGCAGGTCGAGCTGATAGGCGAGCGCCGGTACTTCCAGCATCGCGCCATAGCGGATCTCCAGCGGCATCCGCTTACCGCGCCCGGACAGGAACACGCGCTGCGCCTCGAACAGGTCGCGCGCCTGGTCGAACTCCCACGCCTCCGACACCATCGGGAACATCACGTTCAGCGTGCGCCCCGCCGCCGCCTCCAGCAGCGCGCGCGCCTGCGCCTTCATCAATCCGTCGCGCTCCAGCGCCAGCCGCAGCGCGCGCCAGCCCATCGCCGGATTCTCCTCGTCGGCATCGACGCTGGTCAGGTACGGCAACGCCTTGTCCCCGCCGATGTCGACGGTGCGGAAGATCACCGGCCGCGGCCCCGCAGCGTCCAGCACTTCGCGGTACAAGCGCTGCTGGCGCTCGCGCTGCGGCAGCGTGGCCGACACCAGGAACTGGAATTCGGTGCGGAACAGCCCGATCCCGTCCGCGCCGGTGACGTCCAGCGCGGCGACGTCGTCGCGCAGCCCGGCATTCACCATCACCGTCACGCGATGGCCGTCCTTCGTCTCCGGCGCGACATCGCGCAGCGCGGCATAGGCGGCCTTGCGCTTCTGCCGCGCGGCCAGCTTGGCGTCGAATGCCTCCTCCATCGCGGCGGAAGGGCGCACCGTCAGCGTCCCCTCCGTCACGTCCAGCAGCAACAGGTCGCCTTCCGCGATCAGCCGGCGCACGTCGCGCACCCGGCCCAGCACCGGCACTCCCATCGCACGCGCCACGATCGTCACGTGCGCGGTCAGCGACCCTTCCTCCAGCACCACGCCCTTCAACCGGCGGCGGTCATATTCCAGCAGCTCCGCCGGCCCCAGGTTGCGCGCGATCAGGATCGTGTCCTGGCGCAGGCCAAGCTGCGCCGCGGTGCCCATCTGGCCGCTGACGATGCGCAGCAGCCGGTTGGACAGATCCTCTAGATCGTGCATCCGGTCGGCCAGCAGCGGGTCGTCGATCTCGCGCATCCGCTGGCGCGTGCGCTGCTGGACGCGCTCGATCGCCGCCTCGGCGGTCAGCCCGCTGTCGATCGCCTCGTTGATTCGCCGCGCCCAGCCTTCGTCGTAAGCGAACATCTTGTAGGTGGCGATCACCTCCTGATGTTCGTCGCCGACGCCGAATTCCGCTTCCCGCGCGATGCGGTCGATCTGTTCGCGCATCTTGTCGAACGCGGCATAGACGCGGTGGCGCTCCGCCTCGGTATCCTCCGCGACGGTATGTTCGATGTGGATGCGCGGCTGGTGGAACACCGCACATCCCGCGGCCATGCCGTCGACCAGCTTCTGCCCGGCGATCCGCGTCGGCGCGGTCGACTGCGGCCGGTCCTTCGGCCCGCCCTGGTCGATCAGCCCGGCATTGGCGATCAGTTCGGACAGCACCATCGCCACCGTCTGCAACGCCTCGATCTCGACATCCTCGTATCGGCGCGGGTCGGCGTGCTGCACCGCCAGCACCCCCACCGCGCGCTCGCGCCGGATGATCGGGACGCCGGCGAAGCTGTGGAACCGGTCCTCGCCCGTCTCCGGCTTGTACGCGAAATCGGGGTGGCTGGCGGCTTCGTCCAGGTTCAGCACCTCGCCGTTCGCCGCGATCGTGCCGACCAGCCCCTCGCCCAGCGCCAGCTTGGTGACGTGCACCGCCTGCGGGTCCAGCCCGCGCGTGGCGTACAGTTCCAGCACGCCCTCGCGCAGCAGGTAGATCGAGCACACCTCGCTATCCAGCGCCTCGCCGATGATCTCCACCACGGAATTCAGCTTGGCCTGCGCGTTCGATCGCGCGGCCATCACGTCGTGCAGGTTGACCAGGATTTCACGGGCGGAACGGGCGGCTGACACGGGCATGGTCCACGGCTAACAGACGCGGGGCTTGGGTGCCACGCAGCATTTTCACCGCGGCGCCGCGTTGCGTTCCGCGGCGGCGATGCCAACATGGCGCGGCAGACGAAAGGCGGGAAGGGACGGGAATGCGCGGGCAGGTTCTGGGGGTGGATGTTCGGACCGGGCACGGCCTGCTGGCCGGCGACGACGGGCGCCGCTACACCTTCCTGCCGGAGGATTGGGCGCCCGCCGGCGAACCCGCGATCGGCCAGACGGTGGATTTCGAAACCAGCGACACCCGCGCGCTCAACGTCTTCCCGCTGCCGGCCGTCCCGGCACCGGCGGTCGCGCCGGCGCCCCCCGCGCTGCCGGTCGGCGATCGCAACAAATATGTCGCGGCGGTGCTCGCCTTCTTCCTCGGCACCTTGGGTATCCATCGCTTCTATCTGGGCCGCAACGGATCGGGTGTGGCCATGCTGCTGCTCAGCCTCTCGATGCTCGGCCTGATCCTGACCGGGCCGTGGGCGTTGATCGACACGATCCGCTACCTGATGATGTCCGACCAGGAATTTGCCGCGCGCTACGCCCGCCATCCGCGCTGACGCCCGCCGCTCACTCGACACGGACGTCGACGGTGAAGCGGCGGACATAGCCGTCCGACGTCGCATTCTGGAAGACCATCCGGTCGCGGCCGTGGAAATCCGCGGCGGGGGTGTAGAACACCTGCTTGCCTGGCACCGCCTTGCGGTCGCACGCGACGCGCGGATTGGGCGGCAGGTAATTGGGGAAGGTCGGCGCATCGACGATGTCGAGCTGCCCGTGCCGCGGCGAATCGATCACGCTCGACGTGATCGTGCCCGACGGCGTGCAATCGGGATTGAGCAGCACCGCCGACCACAAGCGGATCTTCTGCCCCGCCATCGTCTCCTTGGACAGCCTGATCGCCTGGACACCCTGCGGCGGCGCCGATGGCACGCGCTGGACGATATAGGTCTGCGCCAGCGCACCCTGCGCGGCGATCGCGATCGAAACCACGGCAGCGATCGAACATACAATGCGCATCGACATCACCTCATCGTAGACGTGAAGCCGATATCATGGCTGCGCGCGAACAAGAATATCCGCGGCAAACCTTACCGATATTTCATGCGCGGCGATGAAATCTCCGTGAAGAAACTGAGATTACTTCGTCACTTCGGTCGATATATTGCAACTCTCGTCGGGCGGAAAGAACGTCCCGTCTCGCGAGGTCCACCGGTCCGAACGGGTCAACGGCGTCGGGAACGCCCGGGCACGGAGCATCGTCTCCCGCGCTACCGCATCCGCCGGATCACATTGCCCGCCCCGGCGCTGCTGATCCGCGGGCGCGCATTGCCCGGCGCGCGCCACGTCACGCGGTTGCCCGCCCCGCGCACGCGGATCGCGGCATCGGCGGTCAGGTCGACGGTGACGATGTTGCTCGCGCCCTCGATCACCAGCAGGCGGCACGGCCCCTGCACGGCGATGCGGTTGCTCGCCCCGGTGATATGCGCCTCGCCATCCTCGCAGGTCATCGGCATCTCGGCGCCCGCGCCCTCGTGCACCGCCTGCGCGGCCGCCGCGCCGCCCGTCGCCAGCAACACCGACGCCGCCACGGCACCCAGTCCCGTCATCACGCGCATGTCTCTCTCCCGCCAGTGATGCGGATCAAACCGCGCCGGCGGGGCAAGGGTTCACCCTTCGTCGACCGTATCGAACAGTCCGTCCTGCGATCCCGCCGGCGGGTTCAGCCCCAGGTGCTTCCACCCGCCCGCGTTCAGCACGCGCCCGCGCGCGGTGCGCGCGACCAGCCCCAGCTGGATCAGATACGGCTCGATCACTTCCTCGATGGTGTCGCGCGGTTCGGACAGGCCGGCGGCCAGCGTCTCCACCCCCACCGGCCCGCCGCGATAGATATCGGCGATCATCGTCAGGTAGCGGCGGTCCATCGCGTCCAGCCCCAGCCGGTCGACCTCCAGCCGGTCGAGCGCGCGGTCGGCGATCGTCGCATCCACCACCGCGGCGCCCGCCACCGCCGCGAAGTCGCGCACCCGGCGCAGCAGCCGCCCGGCGATCCGCGGGGTGCCGCGCGAGCGGCGCGCGATCTCGGTCGCGCCGTCGCGCGCGATGCCCATGTCCAGCAGCCCGGCGGCGCGCGTCACCACCCGCTCCAGTTCGTCGACGGTGTAGAATTGCAGCCGGATCGGGATGCCGAAGCGGTCGCGCAGCGGCGTCGTCAGCAGCCCCTGCCGCGTCGTCGCGCCCACCAATGTGAAGCGCGGCAAATCGATGCGCACGCTGCGTGCCGACGGCCCCTCGCCGATCATCAGGTCCAGCGCGCGATCCTCCATCGCGGGGTACAGCACCTCCTCGACCGCAGGCTGCAACCGGTGGATCTCGTCGATGAACAGGACGTCGCCGTCCTCCAGATTGGTCAGCAGCGCCGCCAGATCGCCCGACTTGGCGATCACCGGGCCGGACGTGGCGCGGAAACCGACGCCCATCTCACGTGCGACGATCTGCGCCAGCGTGGTCTTGCCCAGCCCCGGCGGCCCGAAGAACAGCACATGGTCCAGCGCATCGCCGCGCGCGCGCGCCGCCTGGATGAACACGCGCAGATTCTCGCGCGCCGCCTTCTGCCCGACGAATTCGTCCAGATGCCGCGGGCGCAGCGCCGCATCCACGTCCTCCGGGCGGCGGGCGGGCGTTATCAGCCGGTCGGGATCGTCGTCGTCGGTCACGGTTCGTTCCGTAGCGTGCGGCGCGGCGCGATCAAAGCCCCTGCCTCACCGCGATCACTTCGCCGCCTTGCGCAGCGCGAGGCGCACCAGCGCGTCCAGCGTGGCGCCCGCGCCCAGCTCTTCTTCCGCCGCCGCCACCGCCGCCGCCGCCTCGGGCGCGCGGAACCCCAGGTTGAGCAGCGCCGACACCGCATCCGCCCCCGCGCCGGCCGGCACCACCTGCGCCGCCGCTGCGGGGCCGATCGCGACCCCGCCGACCTTGTCCTTCAGCTCGCGCACGATCCGTTCGGCCAGCTTGGGGCCGACGCCGTTGGCGCGCGCGACGGTCGCCTTGTCCTGCGCCATCACCGCGCGCGCCAGGTCGTTCGGCTCCAGCGCCGACAGGATCGCCAGCGCCACCCGCGCGCCGACGCCCTGCACGCCGGTCAGCAGCCGGAACCAGTCGCGCTCGCCCGCGCTGGCGAAGCCGACCAGCCGGATGAAATCCTCGCCCACCAGCATCTCGGTGAACAGCGTCGCCGCCTCCCCCACCGGGCCGATCGCCGCCAGCGTGCGGCTCGACGCGCCGACCAGATAGCCGACGCCGCCGACGTCGATCACCGCATGGTCGATCCCGGTCGACTCGAGCCGGCCCTTCAGATGCGCGATCATATGTCCGTCCTCACCCGCCGCATCATGCCCTGCGCGCTCGCCACGTGATGCGCATGGCAGATCGCGACCGCGAGCGCATCCGCCGCGTCCGGCCCGGCCAGCTTCGCGCCCGGCAGCAGCACCGCCATCATCGCCTGGATCTGCCGCTTCTCCGCGCCGCCCGTGCCGACCACCGCCTTCTTGACGGTCGAGGGATGATATTCGCCGACCGCCAGCCCCGCCGACGCCGAAGCCAGCAGGACGACCCCGCGCGCCTGCCCCAGCTTCAGCGTCGACTGCGCATTGGTGTTGCCCAGCACCTCCTCCACCGCCGCGCCATCGGGCCGTTCGGCACGGATCACGTCGACCAGCGCGGCATAGAGGTTCGCCAGCCGCCGCGGCAGCGCGGCGGACGGATCGGTGCGGATCTGTCCGTTGGCGACATGGCTCAGCCGGTTGCCCTCGGCGCGGATCACGCCCCAGCCGGTGGTGCCAAGCCCGGGATCGAGGCCGAGGATGATCATGAGGATAGCACGCGACGTTGCGGCGGCGTCGGGAAGAAGGAGTGTTCGCGCAGCGGCGCAGAGACGCAGAGGGCATCCGTTCGCAGCGCGTCTCGCGCGTCAGCGCACCGTCTGCGCCCTGTCCTGCCGGTAAAAAAGCCGCGTCGCGGCATGAACGACCTCTCTGCGCCTCCGCGTCTCCGCGCGAACAAACCACGCGACCTTCCCGCCTGTCGCGACGCCGCATGGGGCCTCCCGCCTCAACCCCTCCCCCGAAGGGGAGGGGCTTTCGTCGCCTCACCCCAGCTTTGCCATCACCCCAACTTCTCCATGACGGCGTCGGACACTTCGTAATTGCCCCACACCGTCTGAACGTCGTCGTCGTCGTCCAGCGCGTCGATCAGCTTGAACAGCGTCGAGGCGTCGTCCTCCGCCACCTCGACCATCGTCTGCGGGCGCCACGCCAGCTTCGCACCCTCGGCTTCGCCCAGCACCGGTTCCAGCGCCTTGGCGACTTCGTGCAGCGCGCCCTGTTCGGTCCAGATCTCGTGGCCGTCCTCGCTGGAGGTGACGTCCTCGGCGCCCGCTTCCAGCGCCGCCTCGAACACCTTCTCGGCATCGCCCGCGCTCGCCGGATAGGTGATGAGGCCCATGCGGTCGAACCCGTGGCTGACCGAACCGGACGCACCGAGGTTGCCGCCGTTCTTCGACACCGCGGTGCGCACGTTGGTGGCGGTGCGGTTGCGGTTGTCGGTCAGCGCCTCGATGATCAGCGACACGCCGCCGGGGCCGAACCCCTCGTAGCGGATCTCCTCGTAATTCTCGCCGTCGCCGCGCGATGCCTTGTCGATCGACCGCTGGATATTGTCCTTGGGCATCGACTGCGCCTTGGCCGCGGCGATCGCGGCGCGCAGGCGCGGGTTCATGTCGGGATCGGGCAGGCCCATCTTGGCCGCGACGGTGATTTCGCGCGACAGCTTGGAAAACATGCTCGAACGCTTCTTATCCTGCGCGCCCTTGCGGTGCATGATGTTCTTGAATTTCGAATGGCCTGCCATGACTGCCTCTACCGGGGAATCGGGGGGCTTTATCGCGCGGCGGCGCGGGATGCCATAGCCGGGGGGCGCGAACCCAAAACCGCGCTTGCCCCGACTCCCCCCGATCAGGCAAAGGCGGCGGCACAATGACAGTCAGCGTGGACATGGGCACCGATACGTCGGGCGCGCCCGTGACGATGGATCTCGAAGAACTGCTCGCCACCCGTCTGCTCGTCCAGGGCAATTCCGGGTCCGGCAAGTCGCACCTGCTGCGCCGCCTTCTCGAACGCTCCGCCGGGCAGGTACAGCAGGTGGTGATCGACCCGGAGGGCGATTTCGTCACGTTGTCCGACCGCTACGGCCATGTCGTGATCGAGGGCGCGGATTATGCCGAGCGCGAGATCGCGCGCATCGCCGCGCGGCTGCGCGAACATCGCGCCAGCGTGGTGCTGAGCCTTGAGGGGCTGGAGGCGGAAGGGCAGATGCGCTGCGCCGCCGGCTTCCTCAACGCGCTGTTCGATGCGCCGCGCGAACATTGGTATCCCGCGCTGGTGGTGGTGGACGAAGCGCAATTGTTCGCCCCCACCACCGGCGGAGAAGTGGCGGAGGAGGTGCGCCGCGCGTCGCTGTCGGCGATGACCAACCTGATGTGCCGCGGGCGCAAGCGCGGCCTTGCCGGCGTCATCGCGACCCAGCGGCTGGCGAAGCTCGCGAAGAACGTCGCGGCGGAGGCGTCGAACTTCCTGATGGGGCGCACCTTCCTCGACATCGACATGGCGCGCGCTGCCGACCTGCTCGGCATGGAGCGGCGACAGGCGGACGTGATCCGCGACCTGGCGCGCGGCACCTTCCTGGCGCTCGGCCCCGCGGTGTCGCGCCGGCCGATCACCGTGCGCATCGGCGCGGTGGAAACGCAGGCGCGCAGCGGCAGTCCCAAGCTGGTGCCGCTGCCCAGCGCCGATGCGGTCGACGTGCAGGCACTGCTCGACATGACGCCGGAGGCGGCGCCGACGCTGCCGCTGGCGTTCGATCCGCGCCCGCGCCGCGTCCCCGAACAGGAATTGATCGCCGATATCGCCGCGCCCGCTTCCCCC
>NZ_LSJO01000129.1:0-943 GCF_001556735.1 Sphingomonas sp. CCH9-F2
AAGGCGATCGAGGCGCTGGCGAAGCTCGCGCCCGAAACCGCGACCGTGCGACGCGACGGCCAGACCAGCGAAATCCCGGTCGAGCAAATGGTCGTTGGGGATGTCGCCATCGTCCGCCCGAACGAGCGCCTGCCTGCTGACGGCTTCGTCATCACGGGCACCAGCGCGATCAACCAAGCCCCGGTGACCGGCGAGAGCATCCCGGTCGACAAGGTGCCGGTCGCGGACGCGGCAGCCGCCCGCGCCAAGCCCGATGCGGTCGAGGCGGAGAGCCGCGTCTTTGCCGGCACGATCAATGGCGGCGGCGCGATCGAGATCGAGGTGACGCGCCGATCCAACGAGTCCGCGCTCGCCAAGGTGGTGAAGATGGTGAGCGAGGCGGAGACGCAGAAGTCGCCGACGCAGCGCTTCACCGATCGGTTCGAGCGCATCTTCGTGCCCGCCGTCCTGATCCTGTCGGTGCTGCTGCTGTTCGCCTGGGTGGTCATCGACGAGCCGTTCCGCGACAGCTTCTATCGCGCGATGGCGGTACTGGTCGCAGCGAGCCCTTGCGCGCTCGCGATCGCGACGCCGAGCGCGGTCCTGTCCGGCGTCGCGCGCGCGGCACGTGGCGGTGTGCTGGTGAAGGGCGGTGCGCCGCTCGAAAACCTCGGATCGCTCAAGGCGATCGCCTTCGACAAGACCGGCACGCTGACCGAAGGGCGCCCGCGCATCACCGATGTCGTGCCCGTCGACGGCACCGACGAAGGCGAGCTGCTGTCGCTGGCCGTCGCTGTCGAGGCGCTGAGCGATCACCCGCTGGCCCAAGCGATCGTCAACGACGGCCGCGAACGCCTGAATGGGCGCCCGTTGCCCACCGCTGGCGACCTCAAGAGCCTGACCGGTCGTGGCGTCACCGCGAGCGTGGATGGCGAGACGGTGTGGATCGGCAAGGCCGAGATGT
>NZ_LSJO01000013.1:0-1443 GCF_001556735.1 Sphingomonas sp. CCH9-F2
GCCCAGGTCCTCGCTGGCGCGGATCGGGCGGCGCGGCGGCGCATCGGGGTGCGCATCGGCGCGGCGCACCGCCGGGATCATCGGATCGGCGCGCCGACGCCGCGGCAGCCGCCACCACCCCGCCGCACCCAGCCCCGCCATCATCACCAGCGCGCCGGCGACCAGCGCCAGCAACGTCCGCCCGGTGACGCCGATCGGCGGCGCGGCGGCGGGCACCCAGTCGGGCAGATGCGATCGCATCACCACCGCGTTCAGCACCTCGCCCGGCGCGGTGGCGATACCGGCCGCCACGCCGATCCCCGCAAGGATCGCCGCAATCGGCAGCAGCGTGGCGTTCAGACCCGATTCGGGCCGGTGGTGGGGGAGCGTCGCGACCATGGCCCCTTGCTATAGGCATCACCCGTAAGCCGTTGGTAAACAGCATCGTAGCGATGAACGTTGGTGGCCCAGTCGCGCTCCGCCGCGACGAAGGCGCGCGCGCGTTCGCGCCGCGCGTCCCACCCCGATCGGTCGGACAATAGCCCCGCCAGCGCATCGGCGATCGCCCCCGGATCGCCCGCCGCGAACAGCGTGCCGGTGTCTCCGTCGCGAATCAGCTCGCGATGGCCGCCGACGTCGGACGCGGCGACCAGCCGACCCTGCGCCATCGCCTCCAGCGGCTTGAGCGGGGTGACCAGATCGGTCAGCCGCATCCGCTTGCGCGGATAGGCGAGCACGTCGACCAGCCCGTAGTAGCGCTCCACCTCATGATGCGGCACGCGCCCGACGAAGCGGATGCGCGCCGCGGCGGGCGATGCCGACGCCTGCGCCCGCAGCGCCGCCTCCATCGGCCCGCCGCCGACCAGCAGCAATTGCGCGCGCGGCCGGCGCGACGCCAGCGCGGGCATCGCCGCGATCAGATCGTCCAGCCCCTCGTAATCGTAGAAGCTGCCGATGAAGCCGATCACCTCGTCGCCCAGCCCCCATCGCTCCGCCAGTGCCGCATCGCGCGCCGGCGGGGTGCCGAACAGCGTGAGGTCAACGCCATTGGGGGATATCATGATCTTGTCCGCTGGCACGCCGCGCGCCACCAGGTCGCCGCGCAACCCCTCGCAGATCACCGCGACCGCATCGGCGCGCGCCACCGCCCAGCCCTCCAGCGCCTTCGTCGCGCGGTAGCGCGCCGATCCCTCGCGCCCGGTGCCGTTGCCGACCGCGGCATCCTCCCAGAAGGCGCGGATCTCGTACAACAGCGGGATGCCGCGCCGCCGCGCCGGCCACAGCGCCGCCAGTGCGTCGATCACCGGCGAATGCGCGTGGATCACGTCGGGGCGGAAGGCGTCGGCCACCTCCCGCACGCGCCGCGCCAGCGCCGCGATCTCGCCCACCACGCCGCCGCGCGCCGCCTTGGGCGTGCGGTGGAAATCGATCCCGTCGACCGTCTCGCGCAGCGGCTCGGCCGGG
>NZ_LSJO01000130.1:0-685 GCF_001556735.1 Sphingomonas sp. CCH9-F2
GGTTGAACCCGCGCAGCGAGATGCGCGTCGACCATTCATAGGCGCCGAAGGCGTCGGCGGACTGGAAGTTGACGCCGGGCAATTTGGCGATCGCTTTCAGCGGCGAGGTTCCGGGGGTCAGCCGCTCCATGTCGGTCGCGCTGACGGTCTGCACCTGCCTGCTCTGTCCGAAGCCGAGCACGACTATATCGTCTCGAGTGTTGTCGGTATCCTGGGTTGTAGCATCGACGACCGGAGACGCCGGCAGATCCTGCGCCTGCGCAGGCTGCACGATTAGTGCCGCAGGCGCAGCACCTGCGAGCACCAAAAACTTCGCGATCATGATCTGGCCCCTTGGTTTTTTTTGCGTCGTCGCGGTGGACCACCTATCGTTGCCGACCGGCGTGACGATGTCGTGACGCACCCATTACGGATCAGTGAAATCCACGCTCGGCACTTTACCGCCCGAACCCGATATCCGGCGCGGCGCGTCCGCGCTGGCGCTCCCGCTCGCGCTCGGCCTGCGCCGATTGGTCCATCTCGATCCCCGGCGCTTGCTCACGCCGGGGTGAGCGATCGAGCGCCGGCAGCGCGTCGAACCCGTCGCCGATGCTGGTTTGCAGCCCCTGACGGGATAGCTACGATGATCGAGGGGAGCATGAGAAAGTTGGGGGTCATGCCGCCTTCCGTTCGTCCCTCCACCTCT
>NZ_LSJO01000131.1:0-2562 GCF_001556735.1 Sphingomonas sp. CCH9-F2
CTGTCGGAGGACGAGCGCCCGGCGCAGCTGCGACCCGTTCCCGCCCCCGACGCCGACTTCACGCGCCGTACCGTCGAGATACCGATGCGCGACGGCGTGACGCTTCACACGGTCATCCTCATCCCCAATGGCGCGAAGGACGCGGGCATCCTGCTGACCCGCACCCCCTATGATGCGGAGGGGCTGACCCGCCATGCCGACAGCGGGCGGATGGCCAGCGTGCTGCAAGGGTATGACAATGCCGCCGACGTGATCGCGGCGGGCGGCTATATCCGCGTGGTGCAGGACGTGCGGGGCAAATACGGCTCGGGCGGCACGTACATGATGAACCGCGCGCTCGCCGGATCGATCGCCAATCCCACGGCGGTCGATCACGCCACCGACACGTACGACACGATCGACTGGCTGGTGAAGAACCTGCCGCAGTCGAACGGGCGCGTGGGGATGATCGGCATCAGTTACGACGGCTTCACGACGCTGATGGGTCTGGTGAACGCCCATCCCGCGCTGAAGGTCGCGGTCCCGATGAACCCGATGGTCGACGGCTGGCGCGGCGACGACTGGTTCCACAACGGCGCCTTCCGCCTCAACAGCCTGCCCTATTTCTTCAATCAGGAGGCATCGCGCGACGGCAGCGCGAAATGGCAATCCTCCACCTATGACGAATATGACGTGCAGATGCGTGCCGGCTCGGCGGGTCGGCTGGCGCTAGCGCACGGACTGGACCAGGTCGGCTTCTGGTGGAAGGTCGCCTCGCACCCGGCCTACGACAGCTTCTGGCACGATCAGGCGATGGACGAGGTGCTGGCGCTGCGCGGGTCCGACGTGCCGACCATGCTGGTCCACAGCCTGTGGGATCAGGAGGATATCTACGGCGCGATGGCGGTCTATCGCGCGCTGCGGACGAAACCGGCGATGCACGGCAAGCTGTTCCTGTCGATCGGGCCGTGGTTCCACGGGCAGGCGATCGGCGAAGGCAGCCGGCTCGGCGCGATCGACTGGGACGCCGACACCGCCAAGCAATGGCGCCGCGACGTGCTGGCCCCGTTCCTGGCGCATTACCTGAAGGATGCGGCGATGGACGTCGCGCCCGTCACCGCCTTCCAGAGCGGGACCAACCGCTGGCAACGGCTCGCCGCATGGCCCATCGAGGAAGGGCGCACGCGGCTGTACCTGCGTCCGGGTATGACGCTGGGCTTCGATGCCGCGCCGGGGAAGGACGTCGCCGATTACGTCTCCGACCCCACCGTGCCGGTCACCTATCAACCGCGCCCGGTCCCCGCGCTCGGCTATGGCGACAACAATCCGTGGCCGACGTGGCTGACCGGGGACCAGCGCGCGGTGTCGGGGCGCCCGACGTCCTCACCTTCACCGGCCCGGTCCTGACGCAGCCGCTGGCGATCGCGGGCGCGCCGGTCGTCCACCTCACCGCCGCGACCACCGGCACCGACAGCGACTGGGTGGTCAAGCTGATCGACGTCTATCCCGACGAAGTCCCCGAAAAGCCCGCGATGGGCGGCTATCAGCTGGCGGTGGCGATGGACATCTTCCGCGGCCGCTACCGTGAATCGCTGGCACAGCCGCGCGCGATCACGCCGGGCCGCGCGCTGCCCTATACGTTCGCTCTGCCGACCGCGAACCACGTCTTCCTGCCCGGCCACCGCATCATGGTGCAGGTCCAGTCCAGCTGGTTCCCGCTGTACGACCGCAACCCGCAGACGTTCGTGCCGAACATCTTCTTCGCCCGCCCCGGCGACTATCGGAAGGCGACGCAAAGCGTCACCATCGCCGGCGCGCAGGCCAGCTACATCAGCCTGCCGGTGGCGCCGGACTAACCTACCGTAGAATTGAGGCGTTTCGTTTCCGGAACATTTTTTCTTTTGTTTTCTGTATTTTAGCCTTTGGTAGAAACGCCGGCTGGCGCGCATTTCGTGGTTACGTCCGGTTAACCGCGCTGCGCTTTTTCGCTCGTGCACGACAATCCCGTCGTCCGGACGAATGCCTTGCGGTTCTCCTTCCCCCTCCCCCTGGCCGTCTCGGGCGCGCTTGTCGTGTCGCCCGCGGCGCGTGCGCAAACCGCCACGCCCGCGGGCACCGTCATCACCAACGTCGCGCGGCTGAACGTCGCCGCGCCGGACGGCAGCACGGCGCCCCCCATCGTCAGCAACAGCGTGTCGCTCACCCTGGCGCAGCTGGTCGACGTGGCCGTCACCGCCGCGCTGGCGTCGCAGCCGGTCGTTCCCGATGCCGCGGTGGCGGTCGCCTTCGACGTCACCAACACCGGAAATGCCGACGACGACTTCGCGCTGTCGGTCGCGGTCGATGCCGCGCGCGCCACCTACATCGGCATCTCCGCCGACGGCGCGGACGGCGCCGCGCTCGCCCCCCCGGCCGTGCGGCTGCGCGCGGGTGAGCGGCGGCGGGTCCACGTCCTGCTCGGCCCGGTCGCGGCGGGCGATCCGCTGCCGGTGCGCCTTGGCGCCGTCGCGCAAAGCGCCAGTGGCACGCCCGGTGCGGTAAGGCCCGGGGCCGGGCCGAGCAGGACGTGGACCCGCCGCCGCT
>NZ_LSJO01000132.1:0-5138 GCF_001556735.1 Sphingomonas sp. CCH9-F2
TCCATCATCAGCATCTCAGATTCGAGCCTCCGAGGCTCTGGCAGTCATGGGGTCTTCGTCAGCAGCAGCGCGCCTGGCAGTCGCGGGGCGACCCCTCCGGTGTCGCCGCTGGCCACCACCACGCGGATGCCGGGACGGATTACCTCCGCGCGCTGCGCCAGCTCGATCCCCGACGTGCCCGGCAGATGGATGTCGGTGACCAGCACAGCGACGGGGACGGTCTGTAGCGTGGCCATCGCCTGTTCCGCGCTGGCGGCCTCGATCACGATATGCCCGCCTTCCTGCAACGCCTCCGCGGTCGCGGTGCGGATCAGCGGGTCGTCCTCCACCAGCAGCACGGTCATGCCGGTGGCGGCGGGCAGCGGGGGCGGGGCGATTGCCGCGCGACCGACCGACTGGCTGCGCTGGCGCTGATTGGCAAGGACGTGGCGGAATTTCCGGGCCAGCGCCTCGCGCGTGTACGGCTTGGACAGAAGCTCGACGCCCGCATCCAGCCGCCCGCCATGGACGATCGAGTTTTCGGTGTAGCCCGACGTGAACAGCACCGCCAGGTCGGGCAGCCGCTGCCGCGCCTTGCGCGCCAGTTCCGGGCTTTTGAGCGTGCCGGGCATCACCACGTCGGTGAACAGCATGTCGATGGGGATGCCGCTTTCGATGACGTTGAGCGCGCTTTGCGCGTCCACCGCCTTCAGCACGCGATAGCCCAGGTCGGTAAGCATCTCGACGACGGTGGCGCGCACCTCGTCGTCATCCTCCACCACCAATACGGTCTCGGTGCCGCCGGTGATCGGGCCGGTATCGACCGCGACCTCGACGTCCTCGCTCTCCATCGCGCGCGGCAGATAGAGGCGGATCGTGGTGCCGTGGCCGATCTCCGAATAGATCTTCACATGGCCGCCGGACTGTTTGACGAAGCCATAGACCATCGACAGGCCCAGCCCCGAACCCTTGCCCTCCGCCTTGGTGGAGAAGAACGGTTCGAACGCCTTTTCCAGCACGTCCGGTGCCATGCCGCTGCCGGTGTCGGTGACTGCCAGCATGACATATTGCCCGGGCGTCACCTCGTCATGGGTGCGCGCATATTCGTCGTCGAGATGGGCGTTGGCCAGTTCGATCGTGAGCCGCCCCTGGCCCTCCATCGCGTCGCGCGCGTTGATCGCCAGGTTCAGCAGCGCATTCTCGATCTGACCGGGGTCGATGAAGGTGTTCCACAGGCCGCCGCCGAAGACGGTCTCGATCTCCACCCCTTCGCCGATCGCACGGCGCAGGATGTCCTCCATCCCCTGGACGAAGCGGGTGACGTTGACGACCTTCGGCTCCAGGGCCTGGCGCCGGCCGAACGCCAGCAGCTGCGCCGCCAGCCGCGACCCGCGCGCCACCCCCGCCAGCGCGTTGGCGACGCGCGCCTCCGCCCGCGGATTGCCCGCGATATCCCTGGCCAGCAATTGCAGGTTGCCCGACACGACTTGCAGCAGATTGTTGAAATCGTGCGCGACGCCGCCGGTCAGCTTGCCGACCGTCTCCATCTTCTGCGCCTGCGCCAGCTTCGCCTCGGCATCGCGGCGGGTGGCGATTTCCGCGATGACGCGCGCCTCGAGGTTTTCGTTGAGCTGGCGCAGCTGTTCCTCGGCGCGCTCGCGATGCAGGATCTGGCGTTCGAGCTGCTCGGCATGTTCGCGCAATGCCGCCTCTGCCGCACGACGGTGGGTGATGTCGGTGTGGACGCCCACCCATTCGACGATCTCCCCCGCATCGTCCAGCAGCGGCACCGCACGGATCGCGAAGGTGCGCCACTGGTCGCCGGAGCGGACGCGGTGTTCGAACACGAACGTCGATTTGGCGGCGACGGCGCGCTCCCACGCCGCGATCGTCGGCGGGCCGTCGTCCGGGTGGACCGCATCGGCCCAGCCATAGCCCCGATATTCCGCCTCGCTCTGCCCGGTCAGCGCCGCCCAGCCGGGTTGCTCGCCGATCATCCGGCCGGCGGCGTCGTTGGTCCACAAGACGCCGTGCATCGCGTCCATCGCCGCGCGGAAACGGGCGTTGGCGGTGGCCAGCGCCTGTTCCCGCTGAGCGCGTTCCTCGACATCGAAGACCAGCACGTGGAAGCCCGAGACGCTGCCGTCCGCCTCGCGCCGCGGCAGGTAGCGCACGTCGGCGCGCCGCCAGCCGCCGTCGCCATGCTGAATCGTGGCGTCGGACGCGATCGTTTCGCCCGCCAGTGCGCGGTCCATCATGGACTGCCGCGCGGCATAGTTCGCTTCCCCGATCACCTCGCGCGCATGGCGACCGACGACCTGCGCCGGGGTAAGCCCGAACCACTCGCGGTAGTATTCGTTCGCGAAGCGATAGATGTGATCGCGATCGATGAACGCGACCAGCACCGGCAGCACATCGGTGACGGCGCGCAATTCCGCCTCGCTCGCCGCGAGCCGGCGTTCCAGCTGCAGCCGGTCGGTATTGTCCAGCACGGTGCACATCACCCCGCCGACGGTGCCGTCCGCTTCGTACACCGGGGTGTAGAACAGGTCGAGATAGACCTGTTCGGGCACGCCCGAGCGCAGCAGCGTCATCGGCTGATCGCGGAACGACTGAACCTCGCCGCGCAAGCCGCGTTCCAGGATGACGCGGTTCCAGTCCCAGATTTCCGGCCAGATGACCGGCACCGTGCCGCCCAGCGCGCGGGGGTGATTGGCGCCCGCGATCACTGCATAGGCATCGTTATAGATCATGATGTGGTCCGTCCCCCACATCAGCACCTTGGGCACCGGCGAGTTGAGGACGTTCGACACTGTGGTGCGCAGCGTGGGCGACCAGCCGTCGATCGGCCCCAGTGCGGTGCCCGACCAGTCGAAAGCGCGCAACAATGTTCCCGCTTCGCCGCCGCCGACGGGCCAGACCGCACCCACGGCACTACGCGAATGTAACGTGCTCATGACCGGTGTGTGATACCGCTGTCGGTTGCCGTCAACAATTGACGCAAGCTAAGCGACTAACGTCGAACGGTTGTTTCTTGCGGGTCGGCCGATGGCCCGCCGAGCCAGGCATTCCGGAAGCGCCTTTGCCCGGCGGTCAGTGGGATGCCCGCTGCCTCCGCGCGGACCACCTCCAGCGTCGGGTCGGGCCGGACGCGCAGCGTCGCCTGCCGTTCGCGCCCGTCGCGGGGGACGAAGCGCACCGCGACGTCGCTGCCCGGCGCCAGCCGCGCGAGCGCCGCGTCCCAGTCGGCGACGGTGGCGAGCGGCGTCGTGCCCAGCGCGACGATCCGGTCGCCCTTGTCGGCGCCCGCGCCATAGAGCGGCGAACCGGGCGGCGGCGCGGCGGCGAGCACCACCTCGCCCGCGGGCGTCGCGTTCGCCGCGCGCGTGCCGATCCAGCCGCGCGCGGGGTGGGCGGGGCGTAGCAGCAGCCCGGCCTGCGCCAGCAGCGGCGCCATGTCGGGCAGTGCATGACCCTCCACCGTTTGGGCAAAGAAGCGGTGGGCGAAGGCGGCATCGCCGGTCAGCTGCGCCAGCGCGCTGCGCAGGTCGGCGGTGACATAGGGTTTTTCGGTGCGGCCATGGGTGCGCCACAAGAGTCGCATGTAATCGTCGAGCGTCAATTTCGGGAATTGCCGCCGCAGCGACAGGTCGAGCGCGAGTGCCACCACCGCGCCATAGGGGTAATAGGACAGGAAGACGTTGGGGCTGACCGGATCGATCGAGGTCGCGGCATCGGCAAAGGGCGCGCGCAGGCTCATCTCCATCGGCCCCGCCAGCTGCCGCGCGGGCGCGTTGACGACATAGTCGAGCGTCTGCGACATATCCGCCAGCCATGCATCGGTGGTCGACAGACCCGCACGGCGGATCAGCAGCGGGCCGTAATATTGCGTGAACCCCTCCGCGAACCACAGTGACGGGGTGGGATTGGCGCGGGTGAAGTCGAACGGCTCCAGCTCCGCGGGGCGCAGCCGCTCGACGTTCCAGGCATGGACGAATTCGTGCGCCACCGTGCCCAGCTGCGCGGCGTTGCTGCCGTCCAGCGGCGCGGTGCCGGTGACGATCGTGGAGTTGCGATGCTCCATCCCGTCACCGCTCGCCTGCGGCATGTAATCGGCGATGAACGTGTAGCTGCCATGGTCGAAGCGCGGCCATTCGCCGAACAGCGCGCGATGCTGCGGGATCAGCGCCTTCACCTGCTCCGCGAAGCGATCCACGTCGGCCGGGGTGCCGGGATGATGCACCGCCAGCCGGATCGTGTAGCGATCGGCGCCGTCGCCGACCTGCCATTCGCGCACGTCGTGACGCGACAGCTCGGTCGGGCTGTCCATCAGATATTGCAGGTTCGCGGCGCGATAGCGGCCGGGGGTGTTCGTTGTCGCCAGCTGGGTCGCTACGGTCCAGTCCGGCGCGGCCGGCGTGAAGGTCAGGTCGATCGGGCGATCGTCATAGCCGGTCGCCCACAGGATCGTCGCGGGCATGTTGAGATGCGCGTGGGTGGTGTCGATCTGCGCATAGGTGCCGTCACCGCGATCGCCGTACAGCGTATAGGTGATGCGCACCGTGCCGTCGTGGCCCGCCACGCTCCAGCCATAGGGATCGGTGCGGGTGAGCGGCAGTGCGCGGCCCGCGCCATCGGTCGCGGAGACGGCGTAGACGTTTTTGGCGAATTCGTGCAGCGCATAGCGTCCCGGCGAGGAGCGCGACATCTGCACGCGCAGCGGCCCGGCCGGCACGCCGCGCCAGGTGGCGACGATGCGCGCCTGATGATGCGCGGCATCGGGGAAGGAGATGTCGTAGCGGACCGGCGCGTCATCGGCGGTGGAGGCAATGGTGTCGGGCGTCTGCGCCGCGATGGGTATCGGCGTCGCGAAGGCCAGCAGCAGCAGCGCGGCCGGTCGTGTCAGGATGCGCATCGTCCTATCCCCTGAAATCCCGTCGTCCCTGCTATCCCGCGCGTGCGCCGGCCGTCACGTGAATTTCGCGCGAGGCGCCCGGCCATTGCCGTGCCGGGCCGATCCGGGGCAGAAGGCATGCATGACGAAGTGGCGTATTGGGCTGGCGCTGATGCTGGCGGTCGTTCCTGCGATGCCGGCGGCGGCGGGGGTGGGGGAGACGGCGCCGTCGCTGCTGGAGGTCGACCGGCGGCGACATCGGCGG
>NZ_LSJO01000133.1:0-268 GCF_001556735.1 Sphingomonas sp. CCH9-F2
CGGCGCTGCTGGTGATGCCGTCCGATCATGTCATTGCCGATGTCGATGCGTTCCATGCCGCGATCCGCCGCGCGCTGCCGCTGGTCGAGGACGGCTGGCTGGTGACATTCGGGATCACCCCGGACGCGCCCGAGACCGGCTATGGCTATATTCAGGTCGGCGAGGAGGTCGCCGCGGGTGTCCACCGCGTCGCGCGCTTCGTGGAGAAGCCCGGGCGCGACGTGGCGGAGGCGATGCTGGCGGCGGGGGACCATGCGTGGAACGGCGG
>NZ_LSJO01000134.1:0-685 GCF_001556735.1 Sphingomonas sp. CCH9-F2
CGCGCACCGCCTCCAGCGCGCCGGCGACCGCCCGTCCGACGTGGCGGCGGCGGCGCGCGCGCGGCGCGAACAGGGGTTCGACGCGGTCAAGATGAACGGGACCGAGGACCTGGACTGGTTCGCCGGCCCCGCCGCGGTCGCCGATGCGGTGGAGCGGCTGGGGCTGGTGAGGGACACCGGCATGGACGTGGGCGTCGACCTGCACGGCCGCGTCCACAAGCCGATGGCGCGCCAGATCGTCCGCGCGCTGGAACCGCTCGGCCCGATGTTCATCGAGGAACCGGTGCTGAGCGAACATCCCGAGGCGATCGCGCAACTGGCCGCGCAGACGACGGTGCCGGTCGCGCTGGGCGAACGATTGTATTCGCGCTGGGATTTCAAGCCGTTCTTCGAACGCGGCGCGATCGACATCGCGCAGCCGGACCTGAGCCACGCGGGCGGCATTTCGGAAGGGCGGCGGATCGCGGCGATGGCGGAGGCGTATGACGTCGCGCTCGCGCCGCATTGTCCGCTGGGGCCGCTGGCGCTGGCCGCCTGTCTTCAGGTGGCGGCGGCGACCCCCAATTTCGTGATCCAGGAAATGTCGCTGGGCATCCACTACAACAGCGCCGATGCGGACCTGCTGACCTATCTGACCAACCCGGCGGTGCTGGCGGTGGAGGGGGGTACGGTCGCGGTGCTGGAG
>NZ_LSJO01000135.1:0-2621 GCF_001556735.1 Sphingomonas sp. CCH9-F2
TTCTCCGTCCGCGCCCTTCACATGAACGTGCGCCGGGCGATGATCGTTGGGCCAGATAACGACCCGCAGGCCACCGATACGGAACACGACAGGCATAGGCCGGTGTAGCATAAACCCAAGCGCTAGGGAATAGTTGCATCGGCGCGCGCACCCGTGACGGGCCGCGCTCTATCTCCGCTCGCGCTCCGATCGAGCCTCCGTGGCGGCGTCTCGCCCCTGACGGGCAACGATCGCTCGCGCGGGCGGGGTGCGCCCCGCCCAGGCGGACGCCGGCGATGCCGGCGAGATCTCCATCAGGTGGGGAAAGGGAGCGCCGCCCCCTCTCCCCAGCAACGGCAATCAGCCGGGCCGTGGCTCCCTCGCTTCACTCACTGCGCCCGCACCACCCCGGCAGATTCCCATTGCCCCCTCTCCCCCGCTGTTCGCCACGAGGCAGGGCCGATGGCGAGGCCGTCGCCAAGGGCGATTTGAAGGGAGAAGATCATGGAGCAGGACAATCGCGAGAGCTGGTTGAACCGGGTGGCGATCGGCATGGCCCCGCTGTTCGACGCGCTGGACACTCCCCTGCCCGCCCGCGTGCGCGTCGCGATCGGCTTCACCAGCCGGGGCGCGAAGGGCAAGGCGATTGGCGAGTGCTGGGATAATCGGCGCAGCGGCGACGGCCATTTCGAGATATTCATTCGGCCGGACTTAGCGCACGCCCCTCACCCATGCCCGGCTCGACACCGGTGGCGAGACCATGGCACCCAAGAAGCAGGCGACGGGGATGCCCAAATGCGAGTGCGCGGCGTGCGGCTATACGGTGAGGACCGCGCGCAAATGGCTGGAGACGACGGGCGCGCCCCTATGTCCGATCGCCGGACATGGGCCGATGCAGCACGATCCGCTCGATCCCGACGACGAAGCCGGCGATAGCTAAGCGACTAAGACCCTTTACGACTAAGCGGTTAAGCGGCATAAGTCGCTTAACCGCTTAGTAGGAGCAACAGCGATGCAGGTATGGGCCGTGATCGCGCAGAAGGGTGGGCAATCGAAAACCACCCTTTCGACCGGGTTCGCCGTCGAGGCGGCGCGGGAAGGAGCGTCCGTCGTGATCCTCGACGCCGACGACCGGCAAGGTTCGGCGCTCTATTGGTCGGAGCGCCGCGACGACGACGACGTGACGGTGAAGGACAGCAGCGTCGCCGGCCTACCGCTGCACGTCTCGCGCGGGCGCGGCAGCGGCAAGATTGACCTCATCATCATCGACACACCGGCCAACTCCAAGGACATCGCCATGCTCGCGGCAGAGCAGGCGGATTTCGTCATCATCCCCGTGGCACCGCGCGGGCTGGACGTTCATTCGGTGTTGCAGACCGTCAAGCAGGTGCAGCAGGCCGGCACCCCCTTCGCCGTCATTCTGACCCAGGTTCCGCACCAGGGCGGGGAGGGGCAGGAGGCCCATGCCGGCTTTGCGGCGAAGGGGGTGACGATGTTCGACAGTCGCCTTCACTTCCGGAAGGACTTCTACAAGGCAACGCCGTTGGGCCGCACCGCGGTCGAAACCGAGCCGGACAGCAAGGCGGCGGCCGAGCTGCGCGCCGCCTATAATGAGGCTAAGCGACTAAGCGGCTTTACGACTAAGCCAGTAAGCGAGGCGGCATAATGGCGAAAAAGCCTTCCGCGCTCGCCAGCATCTTCGATGACGAGGCCGAGGAGCCGGCACTGGCTTCCGTTTCCGAGCCGACCCTCGAGCCGCAACGGGCGGCAGCGCCGCGCCGATCGGCCGACACGCCCACCCCGGCGACACCGGCGCGGCGCAGCAGCCATCCGGGCAAGAAGCCGGTGCTGATCCACATTCCCGAGGACATGCACCGTGCATTGCGCCAGCTTAGTGTCGAGGAGGGCGGGGAGCCGCTTACCGTCATCACCGAACGGCTGCTCCGCCAGTATCTGGTCAAGCGGGGCCACACCAGGTTCGCGCCGTGAGCAAGCGGCGCGATCCCAACCCCGAGTTCGACCTGTTCATCCCGGCGCTGGGCGACCTTCCGCTCCGCGACCAGCGCGAGGTCATGGAGCGGCCGTTCTTCTCGCTCCAGAAGCGCAAGCGGTTGAAGCCGATCGAGTATCGCAGCCCGGACGGCGAGGCGTGGGTGCGCGTGCAGGCAATCCCCGACTACGGCATGGCGACGATATGGGATGCCGATATTCTGATATGGGCGGCATCGACGCTCAATCGCATGAAGCAGCAGGGCTTGAACGACCTGCCGCGCACGCTGACCACGACGCCCTACGACCTGTTGCGGGCGATCAAGCGCAGCACCGGGGGCAGGGACTATCAGGAGCTGCAGGCGGCATTGCTCCGGCTCCAGACGACTTCCATCACGACCTCGATCCGGGCGTCAGCACGCAGGCAGAAAGCCGGGTTCAACTGGCTCGATAGCTGGACCTTCGACACCGACGCCGAGACCGAGCAGCCGCGCGGCATGACGCTGACCCTCTCGGATTGGGTTTACGAGGGGATCGTCAACGAAAAGTCGCTGCTCACCATGCACCCCGATTACTTCCTGCTATCCGGGGGGTTGGAGCGGGCGCTGTATCGCATCGCGCGCAAGCATGTCGGCGCGCAGCAGGGTGGGTGG
>NZ_LSJO01000136.1:0-6541 GCF_001556735.1 Sphingomonas sp. CCH9-F2
CCCCCTTACCGCCACCACCGCCGGAGAACCCACCGCCGCCCCACTTGCCATAATTGCGTCCAGCACCGACGAACGTGAAACGTCCGGTTTCAGGATCATGCCATGGATTGAACTTGAGTTCGATCCCATGAGGTCCTTGTGCCGAGGGCAACCTGCCGGTCCGCAACCATATTGAAAAGGCGCGGCGCCGTTCGTTTTCCGATATGTCGATCATGCTGCCCCCGCTATCCGCGCGGCGAGAACATTTGAGCAACATTATCCAACATGTCAAGTTGACGTTCGGCTGGCGCCGTGCTCACCATCTCGCTGAGGTGCCCAGCTTTGTCCGCTATGGGATGCAGTTTCACGAGAGTGGTGCCGCTTACAGGACTCGAACCTGTGACCCCATCATTACGAATGATGTGCTCTACCAGCTGAGCTAAAGCGGCCAACGAACCGCCCGGGGGCGTCGTGGAGGGCGCGCTTAACAGGTGATCGGGAGGCTGGCAAGCGTCGTGCGCCTTTACGCCGCGTTTACTATGCGCGGTGCACATGTCGGTCTGGACAGGGCAATCGGATGCCCTCCACCGGGACGACGACGATGGACACCGCGCGCGGCTATGACGATCCCCGCCACGACGATGGCGAGCCGACCCATGGCGGGGTGGGCGAGGCGGAGCTGGCGATCGGCGGCGACGAGCGCCGCATGCACGTGCGCGCCTACAACCATTGGGTGTCGCTGCTGCGCGACCGGCCCTATCCCGCGATCGCGGATCTGGAGCCGGAGAGCATCGCCGATTTCGGGCCGAACAGCGTGCTGCTCGATTTCAGCGGCGGGCTCGACAATCCCTCGATCCAGTTCATCGGCAAGGCGCTGCGCGACGAATGCGGGGTCGACGGGCCGCTGGCGCGGATCAGCGACGTGCCCGCGCGCTCGCTGCTGTCGCGGCTGACCGACCATTATCTGCAGATCATCGCCAATCGCGCGCCGATCGGGTTCGAGGCGGAGTTCATCGGCGCGCGGGGGCACACGACACTGTACCGCGGCATCCTGATGCCCTTTTCCTCGGATGCGGAAACGATCGACTTCATCTACGGCGTCATCAACTGGCGCGAGATGATCGCCGCCGACGATCAGGCCGCACTGGATGCCGAACTGGCCGCCGCGGTGCGCGGGCCGCGCCACGATCCGGTGCCCGCGCCGTCGCGCGCCTGGGCCGACGGGCCGAGCGCGGGAACGCAGGACGAAGGCGAGGCGACCGATTCGCTCGACGACCGGCTGGCCGCCGCGCGCGACAGCGCCGCCTCCGCGCGCGCCGCCGCGACGCGCAGCCATGCCGCCTTGTACCGCGCGCTGGGCCGCGCGCACGATTTCGCGCTCGCCGCCGCGCAGGACGGCGAGCGGCTGGCCGCGATGCTGGAAGATGCCGGGATCAAGGCACAGCCGCGCGCGCCGATGACCGCTATCGCCAAGCTGGTGTTCGGCGCCGATCACGACAAGACGCGGCTGACCGAGGTCGCGACCGTGCTTTCCTATGCCCAGCGGATCGGCGTGCCCGAAGGCGGGCTGGCGCGCGTGCTGGAAGCGGCCGAGGGCGGGATCAAGCGCATTGTCGCCGACGAACGCGCCGCGCGCCGCCCCGCCCCCGCTCCGCGCCAGCCCGCCGCGCCGCTGGCGGAGCGCGCGACGCTGGCCGAGGTCGCGATCGATTGCGGGCTGGAGGACGGCGCGCCCGTCGTGCTGCTGGGCCGCGTCACCGCGGGCGGCATCGCAGTGGTCGGCACGATCGCGGACGATGCGAAGCTGGCCGACCGGGTGCTGCGCCGGCTCGGCTGACGCGATGTAATATTGCGGTGCAGCAAGCCTTGAGCCGGTAACGCGGCGGGCGCATAGCCCGCTTCATGGTCGAAAAGTCTCTCAAGATACTGTCGCGCGCGCTGGCGGAGCGGCTCACTCATCGCGCCCTGCCCGGCGAGCTGATCGGCTTCGGCGAGGACCAGCAGGCGGAGGCCGCCGAATTCCTGGCGCAGACCGCCGCCGAGCGCGCGCCCGGCACCCCCGCGATCGCGCTGGAGGCGTTGCCAGGCGACGGCACGCGGCGGCGGATGCGGCTGGCGATCGTCAACGACGACATGCCCTTCCTGGTCGATTCGGTCGCCGCGGCGATCGGCGACCGCGACATTGCGGTCGATCGCGTCATCCACCCGGTGATCCGCGTCACCCGCGACGCCGCCGGCCGGCTGACGGGGATCGAGGACGACGGCGGCGCACACGAATCGATGATCTACATCGAGCTGGAGCGCGTCGACGCCAAGGACCGCCGCGCGCTGACCGAGGAGATCGAGCGGCTGCTGGCGGACGTGCGCGTCGCGGTGGCCGACTGGCGCGCGATGCAGGCGCGGCTGGCCGCCGATGCCGGGATGCTCGACGATACCGGCGGCGATGCGGAGGGGGCCAGCCTGCTGCGCTGGTTCCTGGACCGGCATTTCACGCTGCTGGGCCACGAACGCTGGCATGTCGACGGCCATGCCGATGCGGAAACGCCGCTGGGGATTATGCGCCACGACCATGCGGTGCCGATCCTGGCCGACCGCTCGCGCCGGCTGGCGATCGATTATTTCGTCGCGGGCAATGCCGCGCCGCTGCTGCTGAAGTCGAGCCTGATCTCCCCCGTCCACCGCCGCGTGCCGCTGGACCTGGTGGTGGTGCCGGTGCTGACCGGGGGCACGGTGACGGGCCTGTCGATCCACGCCGGACTGTGGACGTCTGCCGCGCTCAACGCGCCGCCGCGCAGCGTGCCGGTGCTGCGCCAGCGGCTGGCGGCGAGCGAGCAGAAGTTCGGCTTCGACCCGACCGGCCACACCGGCAAGGCGCTGACCCATGCCATCGCCACGCTGCCGCATGACGTGATGGTCGCGGTCGGCGCCGCGGCGATGGAGGAGCTGGCGCTCACCGCGATGAGCCTGGCCGACCGCCCGCGCCCCAAGCTGGTGCTCACCCCCTCCCCGCTCGGCCGGCACCTCTATGCCTTCGTGTGGCTGCCGCGTGACGAGCTGACCACCGCGCGCCGCACCGCCATCGCGCAGATGCTGGCGGAGGCCGCCAACGGCCAGCTGCTCAACTGGGCGACCAGCGTCGACGACGGGCGCATCGCGCTGGTCCGCTACACGATCGACCTGCGCGGCCCCGGCCGCCTGCCGGACGCCACCACGCTCGACGACCAGCTGGAGAAGATGGTGCGCGGCTGGGCGCCCTCGATCGAGGCGGCGCTGGCGGACGAGGTCGGGCCGGCGCGCGCCGCGCGGCTCGCGCTGCGCCACGCCGCCGCCTTCCCGGCGCGCTACCGCACCGGCGCCACCGCGGACGAGGCGGCGCGCGACATCGTCTCGATCGCGCAGCTGGAGGGCGATGCCGACCGCGAGGTGCGCTTCACCAGCGGCGGCGACGGGATGCTCCACCTCAAGGTGTATCGCCAGGGCGGCGCGCTCGCGCTGTCCGATGCGGTCCCCGCGCTGGAGCATTTCGGCTTCCGCGTGATCGAGGAGGTGCCGACCTCGCTCAGCGACGAGGAACGCTCCTCGATCCACGATTTCACGCTGGAAACCGCGGCGGACATTCCCGCCGTGCTCGCCGCCGCCGACACGCTGCGCGAGGCGATCGCGCAGGTGCTGGAGGGCCGTGCCGAGGACGACCTGTTCAACCGCCTGATGCTGGAGGCGGGGCTGGCCCCGTCGGCGGTGGTGCTGTTCCGCGCGTGGTTCCGCTACCTCCGGCAGGCGGGGATGAGCTACGGCATCGCCAATGTCGTCGACACGCTGGCGCGCAACCCGGCGGTGACGCAGGCGCTGGTCGACCGCTTCACCGCGCGCCACGATCCCGCCGCCACAGGCGATGCCGATGCCGCGGACGCCGCGATCGCCGCCGGGCTGGATGCGATCACCGGGATCGACGACGATCGCATCCTGCGCGCCTTCCGCGCGGTGATCGACGCGACGCTGCGCACCAATGCCTTCACCCCCGCGGCCGCGGAGGCGCTGGCGTTCAAGCTGGACAGCGCGAAGATTCCCGGCCTGCCCGCCCCGCTGCCGTGGCGCGAGATCTGGGTCTATTCGCCCCGCGTGGAGGGCATCCACCTGCGCGCCGGCCCGGTCGCGCGCGGCGGCCTGCGCTGGTCGGACCGGCGCGACGATTTCCGTACCGAGATCCTGGGCCTGATGAAGGCGCAGCGGGTGAAGAACGCGGTCATCGTCCCCACCGGCGCGAAGGGCGGCTTCTATGCCAAGCAGCTGCCCAGCCCGTCGAACCGCGACGCCTGGCTGGCGGAGGGGACGGAGGCGTATCGCATCTTCATCCGCACGCTGCTGTCGATCACCGACAATATCGTCGGCGGCAAGGTGGTGCACCCGGACGGCGTCGCGATCCACGACGGCGAGGATCCCTATTTCGTCGTCGCCGCGGACAAGGGCACCGCGACCTTCTCCGACGTCGCCAACGCGATCGCGCTCGAACGCGGCTTCTGGCTGGGCGACGCCTTCGCCTCGGGCGGGTCGCAGGGCTATGACCACAAGGCGATGGGCATCACCGCCAAGGGCGCGTGGGTGTCGGTCCAGCGCCACTTCGCCGAACGCGGGGTGGATGTGCAGACCCAGCCGATCCGCGTCGTCGGCTGCGGCGACATGTCGGGCGACGTGTTCGGCAACGGGATGCTGCTGTCGAAGGCGATCAGGCTGGTCGCCGCGTTCGACCACCGCCACATCTTCCTCGATCCCGCGCCCGATGCGGCGACCAGCTGGGACGAGCGCGCGCGGCTGTTCGCGCTGCCGCGCTCCAGCTGGCTCGATTACGATCGCTCGCTGATCTCGCCCGGCGGCGGGGTGTTCGCGCGCGACATGAAGTCGATCCCGCTCTCGCCGGAGATCAGGGCCGCGCTCGACATCCAGGCCGAGGCGCTGGAACCGACGCAGCTGATCGCCGCGATCCTCAAAAGCCCGGTCGACCTGATCTGGTTCGGCGGCATCGGCACCTATGTGAAGGCGGCGGCGGAAAACAACGCCACCGTCGGCGATCCCGCCAACGACCGCCTGCGCGTCGATGCCGAGGATCTGCGCGCGGTCGCCATCGGCGAGGGCGCGAACCTCGGCGTCACCCAGGCCGCGCGCATCGCCTTCGCCGCCGCCGGGGGCCGGATCAACACCGACTTCATCGACAATTCGGCCGGCGTCGATTGTTCGGACAATGAGGTGAACATCAAGATCGCGCTCAACCGCGAGATGATCGAAGGGCGCCTCGCGTTCGAGGATCGCAACGCGCTGCTCGGCAGCATGACCGACGATGTCGCGCATCTGGTGCTGGAGGATAACCGGCTCCAGACGCTGGCGCTGTCGATCGCCGAGCGCGACGGCGCGCAGGGGCTGCCCAGCTACGTCCGCCTGATCGAGGTGTTCGAGGATGCCGGCCGGCTCGACCGCCGGGTCGAGGGGCTGGGCAGCAACGTCGACCTGTTGCGCCGCGTCGGCGACGGTCGCGGGCTGACCCGCCCCGAACTGGCGGTGCTGCTGGCGACCGCGAAGCTGGCGTTGCAGGACGAACTGGAACGCTCGCCGCTGGGCAGCGACCCCGCGCTGCTCCCCGACCTGCATGCCGCCTTCCCCACCGCGATGCGCGAGCGCTTCGCCAAGGCGATCGACGACCACCGGCTGCGCGGCGAGATCGTCGCGACGAAGCTGGCCAACCGCATCGTCAACCGGATCGGCATCCTCCACCCGTTCGAACTGGCGGAGGAGGAAGGCGCCGCGCTGGCGGATATCGCCGCGATGTTCGTCGTCGTCGAACGCCAGTTCGGCCTTGCCGCGCTGTGGCAGGCGATCGAAACCGCCGCGATGCCCGAAAGCGGGCGGCTGGCGCTGTTCGATCAGGTCGCGGTCGCGGTGCGCTCGCACATCGCCGACCTGTTGCGCGCCACCATCTCGGGCACCGCGCCCTCCGACGCGCTGGATCGCCTGTCGAAGGGGGTGGCGCGGCTCGACGCCGCCGCCGACGAACTGCTGATGGACGAGGCGCGCGCCCACAGCCGCCGCATCGCCGACATGCTCGAACAGGCCGGCGCGCCGGCGGACCTCACCGCGCGCGTCGTGCGGTTGTTTCAGCTGGACGGCGCGATCGGGCTGGCGGACCTCGGCCATCGCACGAAGGTGGACGAAACCAAGCTGGCGCAGGCCTTCACCCGGCTGGGTCAGGCACTGGGGCTGGACTGGGCGCAGGGCGCGGCGATGCGCATCACCTCCAGCGATCCGTGGGAACGCCTGCTGATCGCCGGGCTGGCGCGCGATTTCCAGCAGCTGCGGCTCGACTTCCTGCACCGCGGCGGGAAGACCGATCCGCAGGAGCTGGTCGACCGCTGGCTGGCCGCCAATACCGCGCGCATCGGCCAGTTCCGCGCCGTCATCGACCGCGCCCGCAACGCCGCCGCCCCCAACGCCGCGATGCTCGCCCAGATCGCCGGCCAGGCGCGCGTCCTGCTGGGGCGGTGACACGATCGGGGCGGGGTAGCCCGAGCCACCC
>NZ_LSJO01000137.1:0-227 GCF_001556735.1 Sphingomonas sp. CCH9-F2
CGCAGGCGTGGCTGGAAGAAGCGGCCGCGCGCGGTCTGCACCTGGTTCTCGACCTGACCCTTCTCCCAACCCGACGCGGGCGAGCAGGCGGTCGGCTCGACCATGTAGTGGTTGGCCATGACCAGGAAGCGCCGGTTGAAGACACGCTCCTTGCCGGTGAACACGCTCGTCACCGCCGTCTTCATGTTGTCGTAGATGCCGCGCGTCGGCACGCCTCCGAAGAAGGC
>NZ_LSJO01000138.1:0-8939 GCF_001556735.1 Sphingomonas sp. CCH9-F2
GCGGCGATCCCCGCCACCAACGCGGCATGGATCGCCCGGTTGCTCTCCACCGCTTCCGATCCGCCACGCAGGATCACCGCATTGCCCGACCGCACGCACAGCGCAGCGGCGTCGGCGGTCACGTTCGGCCGGCTTTCGTAGATGATGCCGATCACCCCGATCGGGACGCGCACACGCGACAGCGCCAGGCCGTTGGGGCGCGTCGCCGTGTCGATCACCTGCCCGACCGGATCGGCCAGCGCCGCCACCGCGGCAATGCCATCGGCCATCGCGGCGATTCGCGCCTCGTCCAGCCGCAACCGGTCGAGCATTGCGCCCGACAGGCCGTTCGCCTCGCCCCGCGCGACGTCGGCCGCATTGGCCGCGATGATATCGGCTGCGGCGGCACGGATCGCGTCGGCCGCCATCGCCAGCGCGCGCGCCTTGTCAACATCCGGCACGCGGGCCAGCAACCGGGACGCGGCGCGCGCGTGCACCGCCATCGCGGCGATCAGGGCGGTGGGGGTCTGACTGTCCAACATCCGCCGCCCCTAACACGCCGCCCCGCCGAACCTCAATTCGGCTTGTCGAGCGGCTCCGCGCGCAGCACCGGTGCGGCGCAGTCCCCCGGCGCCGCCGTCGCGACCGCCGACGGGCGTGCGCGCCCCATTGTCCAGTTCGCCTGCAACCGCACGCGCGGATTGGGTGCGCACCAGATTTCGCCCGTATCGTTGATCGCGGTGACCCAGATCAGATTGTGTTCCTGCCCGTAATCGATGACCGCGAAGGCGTAGCCCGCGCCCTTGTCGATGACATGGACCGGAAGCGGCGGGTCAAGTTGCTGGAACGACATGGGTTACTCCACTGATGCGGATCACCAACCCCTGTCATGCCCGCCCGTTCCGCCGGCTGGACGACGCGCCGCGCGTTCCTATATCGCGGCGATGAACCAGCCGCTCGATCGCCGCCACTTCCTCGCCGCCGCCGGTCTCGGCACCCTCGCCTCCGCGCTGGTCGCCTGCGGCAGTCGACCCGCGGAAGCCGCCGAACATTTCCCGGTGACGAAGACCGATGCGCAATGGCGCGCGCAGCTTGGCCCCGCCGCCTTCGCGGTGCTCCGCCAGGAAAGCACCGAGCGCCCCTTCTCCAGCCCGCTCAACGACGAACATCGCGCCGGCACCTTTGCGTGCAAGGGCTGCGCCCAGCCGCTGTTCTCGTCGCGCACGAAGTTCGACAGCGGCACCGGCTGGCCCAGCTTCTGGGCGCCGCTGGCCAATGCGGTGGCGACGCGCAGCGACCGGACATTGGGGATGGTGCGGGTGGAGGTCCACTGCCGGCGCTGCGGCGGGCACCTGGGGCACGTCTTCGACGACGGCCCGCGCCCGACCGGCAAGCGTTATTGCATGAACGGCGTGGCGATGACCTTCCGTCCGGCCTGACGCAGGAGCGACCGGTCGCTCAGCGCGCGATCGGCAGCACGCCGTCGGCGGGCACGGCCGCAACGGTGGCGATCGTCACCGGCGGCAGCGGCGCCTCGACGGTCGGGGTGGCCGGCGCACGGCCCGAATAGATGAAGCCCGCCACCGGATAGCTGGTGGTGCCCAGCCCGCCGGTCGGCGCGTACCACACGCGCACCTTGCTCCAGTCGCCGGCTTCCGACACGTCGACCGCGCGCACGTTGCGCTCGATCCCACCGCGGCGCGACCAGTTGGCGTGGGTCAGCAGGACCTCGCGCTCACTGACGATGCGGCTGACCATCGCGACATGCCCGACCGGCATCGAACGAACGGCCTTGAACGCCATCACCGCGCCCACCTGCGGGCGGTCGCCGCGCTGGTAGCGGCCGGCGGCCTGGCCCCACCAGGTATTGGCATTGCCGCGGATCTCGATTCCGGACACGTCACGGGCGAAGGGCGCGCACTGCAGATACTTGGCCTGCGCCGGCGCGGTGGTCCCCAGGGCGCACGACATCACCAGCGCAAAACGCGCTGCCATCACCTTGAACTTCACGGGCGACCCCCCGGTCTCAACGAACTGATGCAGTGTCGCTAGCCGGGGATTTTTCCGCCTGCAAACGGTCGCGGAACCAATTCGGATGAACGGAGCATGACCGGCGACGAACCGCTGCGGCGCCGCAAAAGCGCGACAGCGGCGCTGCCGGTAACTGCGACCTTGGTCTTAGGCGAACGGCTCGCGCGGGGCCGAATCGACCACCGGCGCGCCCGCCAGCCGCGCCATCCGCAGCTCATGCTCGCGCCGTCCGAACGGGAACCGGGAATAGAAGAACGACGCCAGCACCGCGAACACGACGTAGCAGCTGGCATAAATCAGGGTCAGCCGGTCGAGCACTGCGACCGGCACCTGCCCCGGCACCGCCTTTTCGGGAAAGCCCGCCGCCGCCAGGATCAGCCCGCACACGAAGATGCCGATTCCGCTGGTGCATTTCTGGACGAAGAAGCCGCCCGCGAAGAACATTCCTTCTGACCGGCGCCCGGTACGCAGCTCGGCATCCTCCACCACATCGGCCAGCATCGATGCGCCCAGGATATAGGCGGTGACGCTGAACGCGGTGCCCATCGCCACCAGCGTGAACAGCACCGGCAGCAGCGCCGGATCGCCCACCGCGGGGAACAGCCCAGCCAGCCGCAGCCAATAGGGCGCGGTGCCGAACACCACGCTCGTCACCGCCGCCACCGCCGCCGCGCGCGGCTTGGACAGTTTCGCGCCGATCCGCGGCGCCACCACGAACGCGCACGCCACGCCTGCGAACAGCGACAGGCTGAGCAGCACGAACTTCATGCCGCGCAGCCCCCACACGAAGCTGTAGAGATAGTTGGACAGGGCATAGACCAGCCCCTGCGCGGTATAGGCGCAGATCCCCGCCAGCATCAGCGTCACGAACGCGCGATTCCTCAGCGTCGCGCCGATGTCGCGGAAACTGTCCCGCAACGACCGGTCGTCGGCGGGCTGCTGCGGCAGGTTGGGGATTTCGCGGTGCGTGCTGATCGCCGAGACCAGGATCGTCGTCCCCATCACCACCGCCCCCGCGATCGCGAAGCTGCGATAGCCGGCCGGGTTGAGCAGGCCGTTGGGATAGCCGGGGGTGGGGCTGAGGAAATAGAGATAGGCCGACACCAGCATCAGCAGCCCGCCCGCCCAGCCGAACAGATAGCGGTACGCCATGATCCGCGTCCGCTCGTCATAATCGCCGGACAATTCGGCCGCGAGCGCCTGACTGGGCACTTCATAGGCGCTGACCGCCGACCGCACGACCACCGCGACCGCGAACAGCCAGCCCAGCACCAGCTGCTGCGGTGCCGCCGGCGGGTTCCACAACAGCAGCCAGCCGATCATGATCGGCAATGCCGCTCCGTACATCCACGGATGCCGCCGCCCCCAGCGCCCACGCGTGCGGTCCGACAGGAAACCGACGGTCGGATCGACGAAGGCGTCGATGATGAGCGCACACATCACGACGAAACCGACCGTCGCCGCCGGCACGCCGACCACCTGATTGTAGAACAGCAGCAGGAACGTGCCGAACCCGGCGTCCTTCACCCCGTAAGCGGTCGCGCCGATGCCATAGCCGGCCATCGTCCCCGGCGACAGCCGCCGGACCTGCGGCGCGCTCCCCGCCAGACGCGCGCCGCGATCGGTCATCGAAAGGCTTCCAGCGCGGTGAACAGCGACGGCTCGCTTTCGTCCCAGCTGGCGCGCGTGCCGATCGTCATGCCGCCATCGATCAGGATGTGCGTGCCGGTGACGAATGCCGCATCGTCGCTCGCCAGATAGGCGACCGCGGCGGCGATATCCTCCGGCCGGCCGGCACGCTGCACCGGCTGCGCCTTGGCGGCGATCCCGGCGATCGCCTGGTTGGCCATCTGCCGCTTGTCCTCCCCCACGTCGAGGTGGCGGGTGAAGATGTTGGTGGTGATGAAACCGGGGACGACCGCATTGACGCGGATGCGGTGCCGCGCCAGCTCCGCCGCCGCCAGTTTGGTCAGGTGCAGCACCCCGGCCTTGGCGGTGGAATAGGCGATCGGGGCATAGCCGCTGCCCAGTGCCGACACGCTGGAGGTGTTGACGATCGCCCCACCGCCGCGCTTCGCCATCAGCGGCGCGGCATGGCGGATGCCCAGTGCGACCGATCGCAGCAACAAGGATTGCGTCCGGTCCCAGTCGTCGGCGGCGATCTCGTCGATCCGCTCGCGCGCGCCGCCTGCCCCGGCATTGTTGAACAATATATCCAGCCCGCCCGCCGCGTCGGCGGCGCCCAGCAGCGCCGCGATGGCCGCTTCGTCGGTGACGTCGGTATGCTGGAAATGGATCCGCCCATTCGACGTGGCGGCGATCTCCGCGCCCGCGTCGCGGTCGATATCACCGATCCACACCTCGGCGCCTTCGTCCACCAACCGCAGCGCGGTGGCGCGCCCGATGCCCGATGCACCACCCGTCACCACCGCGCGCCTGCCCTGAAGCCGCATCCCACTCTCCTGCGAACGCCGGCCCGGCCATGCTGCCGGGTCCGGTGTTTCGGCATCATAGTATGGGCTATGCTCCCGTCAACACGCCACGGTTCGAATATCGGGTTTGCCTCGTACGGCCAAATATGGCTAGGATGCGCGCCATGGCACTCGATCCCGAAACCTTCGACGCGCTCATCGACACGGTGCGCCGTTTCGTCACCGAACGATTGCGCCCGCTGGAAGCGCAGGTGGAAGCCGACGACGCGATTCCCGAGGCGGTGGTGCAGGACATGCGCGACATGGGGCTGTTCGGCCTGTCGATCGCGCCGGAATATGGCGGGCTGGGGCTGACCATGGCCGAAGAGGCGCTGGTCGCGATCGAAATGGGGCGCACCACCCCGGCGTTCCGCTCCAATTTCGGCACCAATGTCGGCATCGGCAGCCAGGGGCTGGTGATGGCCGGCACCCCCGAACAGAAGGCGCAGTGGCTGCCGCGCATCGCCAGCGGGGAGGTCATCACCAGCTTCGCGCTGACCGAGCCGGAGGCGGGCAGCGATTCGGGCGCGGTGCGCACCCGCGCGGTCCGCGACGGCGACGGCGACGTCTATCGCCTGTCGGGCGGCAAGCGGTACATCACCAATGCCGATCGCGCCGACCTGTTCACCGTGATGGCGCGCACCGGGGAGGAAGCGGGCGGGCGCGGCGTGTCGGCCTTCCTCGTGCCCCGCGACCTGCCCGGCGTGTCGGTGGGCGAACCCGAACGCAAGATGGGGCAGAAGGGCGCGAAGGTCGCCGACGTTCATTTCGACGACGTGCGCGTCCCCGCCGCCAACCGGCTGGGCGCGGAGGGCGAAGGGTTCAAGATCGCGATGCGCGTGCTCGATCGCGGGCGGCTGCACATCGCGGCGGTGTGCATCGGCGTCGCCGAGCGGCTGATCTCGGACAGCGTCGCCTATGCCGCGGAGCGCCGCCAGTTCGGCAAGCCGATCGCCGAGCATCAGCTGATCCAGGCGATGATCGCCGATTCGAAGACCGAGGCGCTGGCCGCCAGGGCGCTGGTGCTCCAGACCGCGCGCGCCAAGGATGACGGCCAGGACGTCGTGCTCGAATCCGCCGCCGCCAAATATTTCGCCAGCGAGATGGTCGGCCGCGTCGCCGACCGCGCGGTACAGATCTTCGGCGGCGCCGGCTATATCGCCGATTACGGGATCGAACGGCTGTACCGCGACGTGCGGCTGTTCCGCATCTACGAAGGCACCAGCCAGATCCAGCAGCTCATCATCGCGCGCGAAACGATGAAGCGCGGCGGCTGACCACTTCCGTCGCCCCAGCGAAGGCTGGGCTCTCGAGCGTCAGGGGTGGTCCTGCGCGGCACGAGACCCCAGCCTTCGCTGGGGTGACGTCTTTCAGGAGAGATCACATGGACACCACCAACCTGTTCCGCCTCGACGGCCGCATCGCGCTGGTCACCGGGGGCAGCCGCGGCATCGGCAAGATGATCGCCGCCGGCTTCATCGCGCAGGGGGCGAAGGTCTATATCTCCAGCCGCAAGGCGCCGGCGTGCGAGGATACCGCCGCGGAGCTGGGGCCGAATTGCATCCCGCTGCCGATGGACGTATCGACCGTCGACGGCTGCCGCGCGCTCGCCGCCGCGCTGGCCGAGCGCGAGGAACGGCTCGACATCCTGGTCAACAATGCCGGCGCGGCGTGGGGCGTGCCGTTCGAGGAATTTCCCGAAAGCGGCTGGGACAAGGTGATGGACCTCAACGTCAAGTCGCCGTTCTTCCTCACCCAGGCGCTGCACGGCCTGCTCAAGGCGGGGGCGGCCGGCGGCGCACCCGCGAAGGTCATCAACATCACCTCGATCGACGGGCTGCGGCTCAATCCGTGGGAAACGTACAGCTATCACGCATCCAAGTCGGCGCTGATCTACCTGACGAAGCGGCTGGCGGCGCGGCTGGTGAGGGATGGGATCAACGTCACCTCGATCGCCCCCGGCGCCTTCGCCAGCGAGATGAACCGCGCCGCGCGCGACCATGGCGATGCGGTGGCCAAGGCGATCCCGGCCCGGCGGATCGGCGCGGACGAGGACATGGCCGGCACCGCCATCTACCTCGCCAGCCGCGCGGGCGACTATGTGATCGGGGAGACGATCGCGGTCGACGGCGGTATCGTCAACGCCAGCCTGGGCACCAGCATCGACGCCTGATCCCGGCCTCGGCGGCCGATCGCCCGCGATTCGGCCGCTTCGCGCACCGGTTTGGTGCGACGCAGCAAGGTTCCGGCAACATCGGAAAGGCGCGGGCAACGCTGCTTCGCTGCAAGGCAATATAATGTTGCTGCACCACGGCACGCGGTTGACCGGTTAACCGCCGCCCCCGCACATCCTGCGCTTCCGCCACTATCGGGAGCGCAGCGATGCTTCACTATCTCGCCGACACGCACGACGAACCGATCACCTGGCGCGATGTGGAAGCCCTGCCGATCATCGCGCTGGGCGTGCTGGTCGTCATCGGCTTCGTGCGGATCCAGCAGGAACTGACGCCGGGTCTGGCGGCCGATTTCTGGAAGGGCGCCGGGATCGTCATCCTGCTGGGCGTGCGCAAGATGCTGGGCGACCGGCTGGACCTGGACGACGCGGCCGCATGATCGTCGGCCGTGCGCCGCGGATCCGCCATACGCTCTATCCCGCCTGGCGCACGCTGGCGGTGCTGTTCGTCTGGGATTCGGCGGTCACCCTGTTCTATTATGCGCTGCCCTTTTCCGCGCCGGCGCTGCCGGTGACGTTGTTCGGGACGGTGCTGGGGCTGTTCCTGGGGTTCCGCACCAATTCGGCCTATCAGCGGTGGTGGGAGGCGCGCACGCTGTGGGGGGCGATGATCAACGCCTCGCGCAGCCTGTCGCGTGCGGTCATGGCGTTCGTCCCCGACGATCATGCCGCCGCCGCGACGATGAAGCGGCTGCTCGTCCGGCGCCAGATCGCCTATGTCCACGCGCTGCGCGGCCAGTTGCGCCGCCAGGATCCCGCGCCGGACATCGTCCGCCTGCTGGGCGAGGATGCCGCGGCGGAGGCGATGGCGCGCAGCAACCCGGCCAACGCGCTGCTCGACGGCAGCGCGCGGATGATCGCCGATATCCGTCGCGAAGGGTTGATCGACACGATCCAGCAGGCGCAGATCGAGCGCGTGATGGTCGACATCGCCAATGCACAGGGCGGGATGGAGCGGCTGAAGAACACGCCGCTGCCCGCGCAATATCGCAGCTTCCCGGTGTTCTTCACCAAATTACTGTGCCTGTTGCTGCCGATCGCGCTGGTCGACACGCTGGAATGGGCGACCCCGATCGGCTCGTCGCTGGCGGGGTTCATGTTCCTTGCCGGGTTGCAGGTCGCCGACGACCTGGTCGATCCGTTCGCCAACACCGTCCACGACGTGCCACTGACCGCGATGTGCCGCACGATCGAGATCGATCTGCTGCAATCCGCCGGCTACGAAGCCCCGCCGCCACTGCAACCCGACGGTCATGTGCTGTGGTGAACATGGCGGGGCTGGGTCAAACGGACGAGTGGGAGGCTTCTGTTGCCCGGTGCCTCCCGTACCGCTGGAATCCCCTTCTGTTGCCCGGTGGGGTCCAACCGCGCTATTTTGGTGTAACGTCAGGCCGTTAGGCCATCAGTTACGCCGCAATCGCGAGTGCTTCGTTATCGTTGGCACTTGTGTAATGGGCCGTTGCGGTGGTCCCATTCCGAGCGAAGACGGCGCCTTTCAATACACGTCGATCCTGGTTCGGCCCCGTCAGCTGGGCCGCCCGGACGATGCGTTCGCACGCACCGCTCGCGCGGCGCAGATGGTGGAGCCGCCGGGTACTGCCCCCGGGTCCGCTGCATCTATTCTACGCCATGGTTTATCGCCATAGCCGGGTGGAACCCGGCACGACCTCATATAGGGGCCACGTCCGCGAACGCAAAGGCCGCGATGGCCATTTGTCCGCCACAATATCCCTGTATATAATAGGGTATGCTTACCCAGCGGTCGCGTTACGCCCTTCGTTCGATGCTGTTCCTGGCCACCGCGCCCGCCGACTCACCCCCGATTCCGATGACCCGCATCGCCGCGGAAGCGAACGTACCGCGCAAGTTCCTTGAGCTGATCCTCGCCGATCTGCGCGATGCCGGGCTGCTGCACAGCCACCGCGGCAAGATGGGCGGCTATTGCCTGTCGCGCCCCGCGCACCTGATCTCGCTGGGGGAGATCATCCGCATCATCGAAGGGCCGCTGGCGCTGGTCCCATGCGTCAGCCGCACCGCCTATCGCCCGTGCAAGGATTGCAAGAGCGAGGCGGATTGCGCAATCCGCCATGCGATGATGCGCGTGCGCGACGAAACCGCACGCATCCTGGACGGTACCAGCCTGGCGGATGCCACGGCGGAGGATCTGGTCGCGGCGTAAGGCGGGCGCGGGCCGCCGCAGCCATGCGGCGCCCGAAGGCGCCCGC
>NZ_LSJO01000139.1:0-452 GCF_001556735.1 Sphingomonas sp. CCH9-F2
CTTGCCGGTCGACAGCCGCTGCATCGCGGTCGTCAGGTCCTTGCTGGCGAGCGCGTTGGCATTGGTGGCGCGCAGCGCCGAGGTATTCGAAGCGATAACGGTCATCGGGACCTCCCTGAAGTGCTGCGCCGCCGCCGCCGCCAGGCATCGGGCCGGGCATTGGATCGTCGCTGCAGGGAGAAACGGCCGTCATCGGGCACGCTTTAGGATTTTGTTGCACGTCGGCGAAAAGAACCCCGCCGCCCCTGACGAGCGACGGGGTTCCGGTCGACACCAACGCCCCAGTTTCGGGGGCGAAGGGCGCCGGTGCAGACGAGCCGGTCGTTAGCCGAGCAGCTTGAGCACGCCCTGCTGCGACTGGTTGGCCTGCGAGAGCATCGCGGTCGACGCCTGGCTCAGGATCTGCGCCTTGGCGAGCGCGGTCGTCTCGGTCGAGAAGTCCGCGTCCTCGA
>NZ_LSJO01000014.1:0-17123 GCF_001556735.1 Sphingomonas sp. CCH9-F2
GATCTGACCCGCTCGCATCGGCCGATCGCCGCGCGTCCGGTGGCCGCGGCCATCGTCACACGGTGCGGATCCTGCCGCCGTCGATGACGAACTCGGCGCCATGGATCGCCGCGGCGCGATCCGCGGCAAGATAGGCGATCAGGTCGGCGACCTCATGCGGTTCGGCCCCGCGCCCGATCGGAATGCCGCCCAGCGCATCGAGCACCGACCGACGCGCGTCCTCGATGGTCCCGCCGTTCGCCGCCTGCAACCGCTCCAGGAAGCCGGTGGCCGATTCGGTCATGATCCACCCGGAGGAAACGGTGTTGACGCGCACGCTCCGCGGGCCCAGTTCCCTTGACAGCGCCTTGCTGTAGGTCCGCAGCGCGGCCTTGGCCACAGCATAGGCGGTGGTCGATTCCGGCAGCGGCAGCACCGACTGGATCGAGGTGACGTGCACCACCGCGCCTGCGCCCTGCGCGATCATCGTCGGCAGCAGCAGGCGATCGAGCCGCACGGTCGCGAGCAGATTGAGGTTGAGTTCCGCCAGCCAGTGTTCGTCGGTGAGCGCGGCGAACCCGCCCGCCGGCGCGGACGATCCGCCGATCACATGCGCCAGGATGTCGACGCCGCCCAGCCTGTCGAGCGCGGCGTCCGCCAGCGTCCGGCTGCCGTCGGCGGTCGTCAGATCGGCCGCAACAAACTCGACCCCCTCGATCGCCGCCACCGCCCTGCGCGCGGCGGTCATGACCCGCGCGCCGCCGGCGAGAAACCGGTCAACGGTCGCGCGCCCCAGCCCCTTGGTCCCGCCGCTGACGACGACGCGCTTGCCTGCGAATTCGGTGGGATCGACCCGGCTCGTCATATCGTGACCTCCAGTGCCGCGATCGCATCGCCGTCGAGCGTGAAGCGGTAGGTGAAGCGCAGCGGGCTGCCGGGGAAGTCGCCGTGCGCGGGGCCCTCGACCACGACCCGCCCGGCTTCGTGGCGGATCGCGTCGGGCGTGAAGACCGCCTTCACGGCGATCACCTCGCGTTCGAACAGCCCCCGGATCTGCTCACTGCCCTCGAAACGCTTCCCGTTGTCCACGAACACCGCATCGGCCGCAAACGGCCTCAGCATGGCGTCGGCGTCGAGCCGCGCATTGGCGGCGACATAATCGGCGATGGGTGTGGGCAGTTTTATCGACATGGCCGTGCTCCTTGCGATGACGCCGCCGATCTAACGCCGCGCGCTGCTTGCGATAATCGGGTCAAATCGGCATGTGCCGTTGCGAAAGGCGGGACAATGTCGAAGCACGGCCTGCTAGAGTTCGATGCCGTTCTGGCGATCGCGCGATGCGGATCGTTTCGCGCCGCGGCGCTGGAACTGGGGCTGTCCACCACCGCGCTCAGCAATGCCATCGCCAAGCTGGAAGGGCAGCTAGGGGTGCGGCTGTTCAACCGCACGACGCGCAGCGTGTCGCTGACCGACGCCGGGCGGAATTTCGTCGAACAGGTCGGCCCGGCCGTGCGCACGCTGCACGACGCGATGGGGGCCGCCCGGTCGCAGCAGGAAACGCCATCGGGGACGCTGCGGATCAACGCCTTCGCGTCGGGGGGCCGCGAGATACTGGCGCCGCTGCTGCTGCGCTTCCTGCGCCGCTATCCGCAGGTTCATATCGATCTCGTCACCGAGGGGCGGATCGTGGACATCGTTGCCGAAGGCTTCGACCTCGGCCTGCGCGCCGCGAACCTGGTGCCGACCGACATGATCGCCATTCCCGTCGGGCCGCCGCGCAGCTTCGCGGTGGTCGCGTCGCCCGCCTATCTCGCGGCCAATGGCACGCCCCGCACGCCGCCGGACCTTCTCCGTCACGCGTGCCTTCGCATCCGGCTGCCCAACGGCGCGCTGCATCGCTGGCAGTTCGAAAAGGATGGGGAGTCGGTGGCGATCGACGTCACCGGGCCGATCACGCTGGACGAATCGAGCCTGTCGCGCATCGCCGTCCTCGATCATGTCGGGCTCGGCTATTTCATGGAAGCGGACGTCCGCGACGACATCCGGGCGGGTCGCCTCGTCCGGGTACTGGAAGACTGGACGCCGCCGCGCGACCCGCTGTGCCTTTATTACCCCACCCGCCGGAATCCATCGGCGGCGTTCAGGGCGCTGATCGAAATGGCCCGCCAATCAGCGGGATAGCAGGCGTGGCGGCGTCGTCTCGATCGGAGCGCGCGCGCCGCGGCGTCGGTGATCGAGCCGCCCGATCACCGCGACGCGAATTTGTCTCGACATGGGACAGGGGCGCTGGCTTTTCCGCTTGTCATCTTTCTGCAATCCTTCGCGTCATCCCGGCATCATGCGACCGGGTCGTTAGAAGGACGAGGATGATGATCCGGCTCTACACGCCCCTGCAACGTATCGGCATCATGGCGGCGCTGACGCTCGCCAGCTGGTGTGCGGTCGCGGCGGCGGTGGAAACGGCGATGCTGATCGCGCGCTGAGGCGCGATCAGTCCAGGTTCGGGCGCAGCAGCCGCGTCGCGCGTTCGCGATCGACGCCCAGCCGCTGCGCATAGTCGGCCAGCTGGTCCTCCCCGATGCGCGCGACGCCGAAATATTCGGCCTGCGCATGCCCGAAATAGAATCCGCTGACCGCCGCGGTCGGCAGCATCGCGAAACTCTCGGTCAGTTCCAGCCCGGCGTTCCGCTGCGCGCCCAGCATATCGAACAGCCGCCCCTTCAGCGAATGTTCGGGGCACGCCGGATAGCCCGGCGCCGGGCGGATGCCGCGATATTGCTCGCGGATCAGCGCCTCGTTGGTCAGCTGCTCGTCGGGGGCATAGCCCCATAATGTCGTGCGGACATGCGCGTGCAGCGCCTCCGCGAACGCTTCCGCCAGACGATCGGCCAGCGCCTTCAGCAGGATGTCGTTGTAATCGTCATTGTCGGCGCGATAGCGTTCCAGGTGCGGCTCGATGCCGTGGATGCCGACCGCGAAGCCGCCGATCCAGTCGCCCGCCGGGTCGACGAAATCGGCCAGGCACATGTTCGCCCGCCCCTCGCGCTTGGCGATCTGCTGGCGCAGAAACGGCAGGCGCGTCGAATGTTCGTTGGTGCGGTCAAGATCGGGGACGTTGAATACCTCCGGCACCGCGCCGCCGTCGGGCGAGCGGTGATCGGCGCTGTGGCGGTCGTGGACCCAGATATCGTCGTCATGGCGATGGCACGGCCACAGCCCGGCGACGCCGCGCGCGGTCAGCCACTTCTCCGCGACGATGCGGTCCAGCATTCCTTGCGCGTCGGCATAGAGCGACGACGCACTCTCGCCGACCACCGCATCGGACAGGATCGCGGGGAAATTGCCCGCCAGTTCCCACGCGCGGAAGAACGGCGTCCAGTCGATATACTCGCGCAGCTGCGCCAGATCCCAGTCGTCGAACACATGCAGGCCGGGCCGCTTCGGCGCGGGCGCCTTCAGCGCCATGTCGGCGGGGAAGCCGCGGCGGCGCGCTTCGTCCAGCGGCAGCAGCGCATTCTGCCCCTTGCCCTCGCGCGCATCGCGCACCGCCTGGTAATCCCTGGCGACGCCCGCGACATAATCGTCGCGGATCGTGTCGCTGACCAGCGTCGTCGCCACCCCGACCGCGCGGCTGGCGTCCAGCACATGGACGACCGGCCCGGTATAGGCGGGCGCGATGCGCAGCGCGGTATGGACCTTCGACGTGGTCGCGCCGCCGATCAGCAGCGGCATCTGCATCTGCGCGCGCTGCATCTCCTCGGCGACCGTCACCATTTCGTCCAGCGACGGGGTGATGAGGCCCGACAGGCCGATCATGTCGGCGTCATTCTCGTTCGCCGCCTCCAGGATCTTCGACCACGGCACCATCACGCCCAGGTCGATCACCTCGAAGCCGTTGCACTGGAGCACGACGCCGACGATGTTCTTGCCGATATCGTGGACGTCGCCCTTGACGGTCGCCATCACGACCTTGCCCTTGCCCTTCGCGCCGGGTTCCTTGGCGGCCTCGATGAACGGCATCAGGTGCGCGACCGCCTTCTTCATGACCCGCGCCGACTTCACCACCTGCGGCAGGAACATCTTGCCCGACCCGAACAGGTCGCCCACGACGTTCATCCCGTCCATCAGCGGCCCTTCGATCACCTCGATCGGGCGGGCGTACATCTGGCGGCATTCCTCGGTATCCTCGACGACATGCGCGTCGATGCCCTTGACCAGCGCATATTCGAGCCGCTTGGTCACCTCCAGCGAGCGCCACTCGGCCGCCTGCTTCTCCGCCGCCGCGTCGGTGCCGCGGAACCGCTCCGCCAGCGCGACCAGCCGGTCGCCCGCCTCGGGATCGCGATTGAGGATGACGTCCTCGCACGCCTTCCGCAATTCGGGGTCGATCGCGTCATAGACGTCGAGCTGCCCGGCGTTGACGATCGCCATGTCCATGCCGGCGGGGATGGCGTAGTACAGGAACACCGAATGCATCGCGCGGCGCACCGGCTCGTTACCGCGGAAGCTGAACGAGAGGTTCGACAGCCCGCCGGAGATATGGACGTGCGGGCAACGCGCCTTGATCTCGCGGCACGCCTCGATGAAGTCGACGCCGTAGTTATTGTGCTCCTCGATCCCGGTCGCCACCGCGAAGACGTTGGGATCGAAGATGATATCCTCGGGCGGAAAGCCGATGCCGGTCAGCAGCTTGTAGGCGCGATCGCAGATCTCGACCTTGCGCTCCTTGGTGTCGGCCTGCCCGACCTCGTCGAACGCCATCACGACGACCGCCGCGCCATAGTTCATGCACTTGCGCGCGTGCGCGAGGAATTGCTCCTCGCCCTCCTTCATGCTGATCGAATTGACGATCGGCTTGCCCGACACGCACTTCAGCCCCGCCTCGATCACGTCCCACTTGGACGAATCGATCATGATCGGCACGCGCGCGATATCCGGTTCGGCGGCGATCAGCTTCAGGAAGGTCGTCATGGCGTGGTGCGCGTCGAGCAGCCCCTCGTCCATGTTGACGTCGACCACCTGCGCGCCATTCTCCACCTGCTGGCGCGCAACCTCGATCGCGCGATTGTAATCGCCCGCGAGGATCATCTTCTTGAACGCCGCGGAGCCGGTGACGTTCGTGCGCTCGCCGATATTGACGAACTGGGTGGAGGTGGTGGTCATTCGGGGAAACCTCGTCATCCCGGCGAAGGCCGGGATCTCGTGCCGCACGGGTGCGCTATAGTAACTGGGAGGCCCCTGCCTACGCAGAGGCGACGGCTTACGCCGCCATCGTGAACGGCTCCAGCCCGGCCAGTCGCGTGCGCACCGGGGGCACCGCCACCTTGCGCGGCGTCATCCCGCGCACATGGTCCGCGATCGCTTTGATATGCGCGGGCGTCGATCCGCAGCACCCGCCCAGCACGTTGACCTGCCCCGCGAACGCCCATTCGCCGACCAGCCCGGCGGTCGTCGCGGGCGCCTCGTCATAGGCGCCCAGTTCGTTGGGCAGCCCGGCGTTGGGATAGACCATGATGAGCGTGTCGCAGAGTTCCGACAGCGTCTTGACGTGCGGGCGCAGCTGCTCGGCCCCGAACGAACAGTTCAGCCCGATCGTCAGCGGCTTCGCATGGCGCACCGCGTGCCAGAACGCCTCCACCGTATGCCCCGACAGGTTGCGGCCGGACAGGTCGGTCAGCGTCATCGACAGCATGATCGGCAGGTCGCGGCCCAGCGCCTCGCCCGCCTCGATCGCGGCCATGATCCCGGCCTTGGCATTGAGCGTGTCGAACACCGTCTCGATCAGCACGAAGTCCGCGCCGCCCTCGACCAATGCGTCGATCTGCTCGCGATACACCTGCTTCAGGTAATCGAAGTCGATCTCGCGATAGCCCGGATCGTTGACGTCCGGGCTGAGCGACAGCGTCTTGTTGGTCGGGCCGATCGCGCCCGCGACGAAGCGCGGACGGCCATCCTTCGCCTGATATTCGTCGGCGATGCGACGCGCGAGCTTCGCGCTCTCCACGTTGATCTCGCGCACCAGCCCTTCGGCACCGTAATCGGCCTGGCTGATGCGGTTGGCGGAGAAGGTGTTGGTTTCCGCGATATCGGCTCCCGCCTCAAAATAGGCGCGGTGGATCGCCTCGGGCACCTCCGGCTTGGTCAGCGCCAGGATGTCGTTGTTGCCCTTCTGGTCGTGGCCGAGCGTCAGCGTGCCGGCATAATCGGCCTCCGACAGCTTCCAGTTCTGGATCTCGGTGCCGAAGGCGCCATCGGTGATGAGGATGCGCTTCGCCGCCTCGGCGTTGAACGTATCGCGGATAGTCATCTCTCTACTCCGTCACGCCGCTGCGGCCGTCGCCTGCACCGGCGCCGCCCGCACCCCCAGCAGGTGGCAGATGGCGTAGCTCAGCTCGGCCTTGTTCATCGTATAGAAGTGCAGCTGGCGGACCCCGCCGGCATACAGCTTTCGGCACAATTCGGCCGCCACCGTCGCCGCGACCAGCTGGCGCGCGCCGGGGTGATCGTCCAGCCCCTCGAACAACCGGCCGAGCCAGCCGGGGACGGCGGTATTGCACATCGCCGCCATGCGCATCACCCCCGCGAAGCTGCCGATCGGCATGATCCCCGGCACGATCTCCGCGTCGATCCCCGCCGCCGCCGCCGCGTCGCGATAGCGGAAGAAGGTTTCGGGTTCGAAGAAGAATTGCGTGATCGCGCGCGTCGCGCCCGCGTCCAGCTTGCGCTTCAGATTGTCGAGATCGGCGGCGCGATCGGTCGAGCTGGGGTGGCATTCGGGATAGCCCGCCACCGAAATCTCGAACGGATGCAGCCGCTGCAGTCCGGCGACCAGCGCGGCGGCATTTTCATAGCCGCCGGGATGCGGGGCATAATCCGACGCGCCTGCGGGCGGATCGCCGCGCAGCGCGACGATATGGCGCACGCCCGCCTGCCAATAGGCATCGGCGACCGCGTCGATCTCCGCACGGGTCGCCTCGACGCAGGTCAGGTGCGCCGCGGCGGGCACGTCGGTGTCGCGCGCGATCCGCGCCACCGTCGCGTGCGTGCGGTCGCGGGTGGAGCCGCCCGCGCCATAGGTGACCGACAGGAAGCGCGGGGACAGCGGGCGCAGCGCCTCGATCGACTGCCACAGATTCTCCTCCGCCTTGTCGGTCTTGGGCGGGGAGAATTCGAAGCTGACGTCGACATCGCCGCCGACGTCGGCGTACAGGGGCGCGTCGAGCGCGCGGCGCGCCTCTTCCAGCTGGTTCACCGAAATCGTCATGCCGCCCTCACCTCACGCACCGGCTCGGCCGCCTTGCGCCCCAGCCACAGTTTTACCGTCAGCTCCCCGCCCTCCAGCGTCTCGGTCCGCGCCAGACGCAACCCCGCCGCCGCGAACCAGGCAGCCATCTGCGTATCCGCGAAGCCCAGCCGACTGTGCGACGCGCGCGCGCGCAGCTCCTCGCGGTCGTGCGGCGCGAAATCGGCGATCAGGAGCCGCCCGCCCGGCGCCAGCACGCGCGCCGCCTCGACGATCGCGGCGCCCGGTTGCTGCGCGAAGTGCAGGACATGGTGCAGGATCGCCACGTCCGCCGCGGCGTCCGCCAGCGGCAGCGCATACAGGTCCGCCTGGCGCAGTTCGGCATTGCCCAGCCCGCGCTGCGTCAGCTTGGCACGCGCCAGCCGCAGCATCTCACTGCTCTTGTCGATCCCCAGCGCGTGGGCGGCCTCGGGCGCGAACAGCTCGATCATCCGCCCGGTGCCGGTGCCAATATCGACCAGCCGGCCCAGCCGCTCGTCGGACAGGATGTCGCGCATCGCTGCCTCGACCTGTTCCTCGGCGATGTGGAGCGAGCGGATCGCGTCCCATTCACCCGCCTTGGCCTCGAACCATGCCGCCGCCGCCGCCGCGCGATCCTCGCGCACCGCGGCCAGCCGGGCGACGTCCGCCTCCACCGACGGCGCGACGTCGAACGCCTCCAGCGCGGCCATCACCGGCGCCACCAGCTGCGGGTCGCCCAGTGCGACGAACACCCAGCTGCCTTCCTTGCGCCGTTCGGCGATGCCGGCATCGCACAGGATCTTCACATGCCGCGACACGCGCGGCTGGCTTTGCCCCAGCACCTGTGCCAGTTCGCCGACCGACAATTCCATCGTGCCCAGCAGCGCGACGATCCGCAGCCGCGTCTCGTCGGCGACGGCACGGAAGATATCGAGCGCACGTTTCATGCGACGAGATATAAAGATATCTTTATATGACGTCAAACGAGAACGGCACGGACCTTTTGCCGTCGCTCTGGCGTTCGCCATCCCGCTCCGGCAGTTAAGCCGGCGTAACGACCTTTGAGGGGACACCTGATGAAGCGTGAGTTCACCATCGCCCTTGCCGCCGCCACCGCGCTGTCGCTGGCCGCCTGCAGCCAGAAAGCGCAGAATGAATCGGCGGAGGCCGCCAACGCGATCGCCGCGGACACCAGCGCGACGACGCGCAACGCGGTCGACAATGTCGATGCCGCGACCGACGACGCGCTGAACAAGGCCGAAAACTCGCTCGACCGCGCGGGCGAGAAGATGCGTAACGCCGGCGACGATGCCGCGGACGCCACGGGCAATGCGATGGTCCGCGCCGGCAACGAACTGCGCGACGAAAAGAAGTGATGCGATCGCGGCGCCCCGTCCTGTTGCTGGCCGCGGCGCCGCTCGCTTTGCTCGCCGCCGCCTGTTCGGGCGGCGGCGATCCGACTCCCGGCCTGACCGCCGACGACGATCGCCAGCTCAACGATGCCGCCGCCATGCTCGATGCCAACAGTGTCGCGCTGGAGGATGTGTCCACCGACGGAAACCAGCAGCAGCCATGACCGATACCGCCGCGATCCCGCATCGTCGACTGGGCGCCTCCGACCTGCGCATCGCGCCGCTGGTGCTGGGCGGCAATGTGTTCGGCTGGACCGCCGATCGCGCGACCAGCTTCGCGGTCCTCGACGCCTTCGTCGACGGCGGCGGGACGATGATCGACACCGCCGACGTCTATTCGGCGTGGGTTCCCGGCCATTCGGGCGGCGAATCCGAAACGGTGATCGGCGAATGGCTGAAGGCCGGCGGGAAGCGCGACAAGGTGCTGATCGCCACCAAGGTCGGGATGCTGCCGGGTGACGGCGGTGAGAAACTGGCGCCCGCGCGCATCGTTGCGGCCTGCGACGCCTCGCTGCGCCGGCTCGGCACCGATCGCATCGACCTGTATTTCGCGCATCAGGACGACGACGCGCAGCCGCAGGACGCGGTCGCCGAGGCGTTCGCCACGCTGGTCGCCGCGGGCAAGGTGCGCGTGCTGGGCGCGTCCAATTTCCACGCCGCGCGGCTGAAAAGCGCGGTCGAGACCGCGCGCGCCGCCGGGCTGCCCCATTATCAGGTGCTACAGCCCGAATATAATCTGGTCAGCCGCCACAAGTTCGAGGGCGAGTTGCAGGATTATTGCGTGGTCGAGAATATCGGGGTCGTTCCTTATTACGGCCTCGCCTCCGGCTTCCTGACCGGCAAGTACCGGTCGCGCGACGATCTGGGCAAGAGCGTGCGCGGCGGTCGCTTGGCCGACCTGCTGGAGGGCAAGGGCGCCGCGGTGCTCGCCGCGATGGATGCGGTGGCGCAGGAAAGCGGCGCGACGCTGGCACAGGTCGCGCTGGCGTGGCTCACCGCACAGCCCGGCGTCACCGCGCCGATCGCCAGCGCCACCTCGGTCGCGCAGCTGGAGGAACTGATGGGCGCGATGACGCTGACGCTTGGCGACGAACAGCTCGCGCGGCTGACCGACGCGGGCGTCTGAGCCGCCCGGCTACAGCCGCCAGAACAGCGCCAGCGACAGATTGTGGTTGACCCGCGCGGCGCCGCCGGGCTGGTCGATGATCTGGTTCATATAGCCGGCCTCGACCGTGGACGTGCCGCCGACCGGGATTTCCGCGCCGACGAACGTGCGCAGCTGGTCAAACCCCGAACGCCCGCGCCAGTCGACGCTGTTGAGCACCACAAACCCCTCCATCGACGTCAGCGCGCGGATGCCGTCGTCGCGCCCCAGCGGATATTCGAACCGCACCATCTCACGGGCGCGAAGCTGCATATCGTTCCCGTCGGAACGCCAGCGTTGCTCCAGCCGGAAGCGCGAGGACAGCTCGCCGCGCCGCAGGCCGGATATCACCCAGCTCACCTGCTGGAACAACCGCTCCTCGTTCAGGTCGCGCCCGCCGCGCACGGGCATCGCGACATGCGCATAGCCCTGGTACAAGGTCAGCCCGCGCGCCACCGTCCGGCCCAGCGCGCCGCGCGCGATCACCTGGTCCACCCGCCCCAGATCATCCTGAATCCGCGGCTGCAGCTCCACGAACCATGCCACCGGCCGCGCGCTGGCGCCCTGTACGGTGAGGTTGGCCCACGCTCCGGCATCATGCGTCACCTGCGCGGCGGCGGGCGGCGCGGCGAACAGGCCGGCCAGCACCAGCGCGATCGGAACGAAGCGTGTCATCGCGCCTGCCATGCCCGGCCGTCACGGCATTGTCATCCGTTTGTCACATAATCATCATCCGCCGCGGCAAGACGGAACGGCGGCGAGCGTCCGGCGTCTTGCCCGTGGCGCCAGCCGTCGCGCCGCGATCACCCGAGGGAGAATGACGCTGGCCACGCTCGTCGCCCGTATCCGGCAGGATATCGTCCTGTACGGCGCGCTTGCCGCCAATCTGGGCATCGCGGTCGCCAAGTTCGTCGCGGCGGGCATCTCCGGTTCGTCGTCGATGCTGACGGAGGGGGTCCACTCGCTGGTCGACAGCGGCAACCAGATTCTGCTGCTGTACGGACAGAAGCGCGCCAAGCGCCCGCCCGACGCGGCGCATCCCTTCGGCTATGGGCGCGAGCTGTATTTCTGGGCGTTCGTCGTCGCGATCCTGATCTTCGCGGTCGGTGCGGGGGTGTCGATCTACGAAGGGTGGAAGCATATCCGCGCGCCCGAACCGCTGGTGGATCCGCTTATCAACTATATCGTGCTCGGCGTCGCGGTCGCGCTGGAAGGGACGTCGTGGACGCTCGCCGCGCGCGAATTCGCGGCGGCGAAGGGCGACATGCCGTGGTGGCGCGCGATCCGCGAATCGAAGGATCCGGCCGGCTTCATCGTCCTGTTCGAGGATTCGGCCGCGCTCGCCGGGCTGCTGATCGCCGGCGTCGGCGTATGGGCCAGCCACCACTGGAACGATCCGCGCATCGACGGCGCCGCCTCGATCGCGATCGGGCTGATCCTGGCGCTGGTCGCGATCATCCTGGCACGCGAATCGAAGGGGCTGCTGATCGGCGAGCGCGCCGACCCGCAGGTGATCGCGCGCGTCGCCGGCGTCGTCGCGGCGCATTCCGGCGTGGTCGCCGTCAACCACGTCCGCACCATCCACACCGCGCCCGACAGCATCTTCGTTGCGATCAGCGCCGACTTCGACGACAGTCTGACGATGGGCGAAGGGGAACGGATGATCGAGGATCTGGAGGACCGGCTGCGCGCCGCGGAACCGCGGCTGTCGTCGATCTACATCCGCCCCGAACGGCGCGAGGATGCCACGGTGGTCGCGGTTCCGGGGCCGGTGGCATGACCATGCGGCTGCTGGCACGCGGGATCGCCGCGCTGCTGCTGCTGGTGTCGGCGCTGCCCGCGCAGGCGGCGGTGACGATCACCTTCTGGAGTCGGGATTTCGGCAATTACTTCCCGCACGCCTTCTTCACGCTGCGCGGCACGCCCGACGCGGGCGGCGCGCCGGTCGACGCCAGTTACGGCTTCACCGCCAGATCGGTCACCCCTGCGCTGCTGTTCGGCAATGTGAAGGGCCGCGTCGAACGCCCCAAGCGCGGTTATATGCAGGGCAGCCACGCGCGGTTCAGCCGCACGCTCAGCGATGCGCAATATGCAGCGATCCTCGACCTGATCCGCGAATGGGACGAAAAGACCGGCGACGCCACCTACAACCTCAACCGCCGCAACTGCGTCACGTTCGTTCGCGAGGCGGCGCGCCGGTCGGGGCTGACAACGGTCGATTTCCCGAAATTGATGAAGAAGCCCAGCAGCTTCCTGCGCGCGGTCGCCGCGGCCAATCCAGGCGCGGTCGAACCGGTCGAACAGACGGGCAAGCAATGGTTCGCCGCGCACCCGCCGCTCGACGCCGCGCTGCCGGTCGACGCGCCGGAAGCGACGCCGGGTACGATGGCCGGCAAGAAGCCCGCAGGCCCCGCCAACGACGATGCTCAGCCCCCGGCGGGGACCAGTTCCATCACGTCCAGGACCGATTCGAACGCGGGATAGGGCATCGCCAGCCGCCATCGCGCGGTGCCGACGCGGTCGACCCAGCCCGCGATGTCCCGCTCCGCCGACCGGCCATAGTCGATCGTCCGCACCTCGTCGCCCAGCACCAGCGTCCCCAGGAACGCGGCGCGTCGCCCGTCCTGGGGATAGAGCGTGCCGACATACCGCTGCGATCCGGTCAGCTTAACCAGCGGCATGGTGCCGTCGGCGCGCGCCGCACCGACCCGGCACGCGAACCAGGCGTAGGCGACATAGCCCGGCCCGGCGCTGCCCGCGCCCGCGCCGCCGCGCCGCCCCAGCTTGAACACCCGGCAGCGATAGTCACCCGCCGGCGGCACCGCACCGGGCAGCGCGGCGTCGGGATCGAACAACACCCCCTGCGCCGCCACCTCGCGCGCGGCAGTGCGCGGCACCGCCGCCAGCCCCGCGACCCACGCATCGCGCCATCGCCGCATCCGCTCGCGGTCGGCGGGGGTGGCGACGCGGCGCCAGTCGGCCGCGCCGAACGTCTCCGCCTCCGCCGTCGCGGATGGGGCAGGCGTCGTCGCCGCCCCGCCGCGCGCCTTGCCCGCGCATCCGCCCAGCGCCAGCCCCGGCCCCAGTCCCGTCGCGGTCATCGCCAGCATCGCCGCGGCGTGACGCCGCATCATGCCGCGGTCCAGCCACCATCGGCGGACAGGTTGGCACCGGTGATCGCCTTCGCTTCCTCACGGCACAGGAACAGTGCGAAAGCGGCGATCTGTTCGGGGGTGACGAATTCCTTGGTCGGCTGCGCCGCCAGCAGCACGTCGTTCATCACCTGCTCGCGCGTCATGCCGCGCGCCTTCATCGTGTCCGGAATCTGGCTTTCGACCAGCGGCGTCCAGACATAGCCCGGGGAGATGCAGTTGACGGTGATCCCGTCGGTCGCGGTTTCCAGCGCGACGGTCTTGGTCAGCCCGACCAGTCCGTGCTTGGCCGCGACATAGGCGGACTTGTTGGGGCTGGCGACCAGGCTGTGCGCCGATGCGGTCGACACGATCCGGCCCCAGCCCCGCGCGCGCATGTGCGGCACCGCCGCGCGCATCATGTGGAACGCGCTGGTCAGGTTGATCGCCAGGATCGCGTCCCATTTCTCCGGCGGGAAATCGGCGATCCCCGACACATACTGGATGCCGGCGTTGTTGACGACGATGTCCGGGCCGCCCCAGGCGGCGTGCGCGCGATCGACCATCGCCGCGATCTCATCGGGCTTCGTCATGTCGGCGCCGTCGTGCAGCGCGTCCGCGCCGCTCGCCACCGACAATTCGCCACGGATCGCCTCGATCGCATCCGCCTCGCCGAAGCCGTTCAGCATCACCGCCGCGCCCTCCGCCGCCAGCGCGCGCGCGATGGCGAGGCCGATGCCCGACGTGGAACCCGTGACGATCGCGCTCTTGCCCTTCAGGAACATGGCCTTGGTCTCTCCCGATCCGATCGCCCAGCCCTAACGGGCGACAGGCGGCGCTTGCAACCCGGCACCGCCCGGACGCATTCATGCCGCGACGGAAACGATCCAGCCGAAGGATGATCCCATGCGCCTCGACGATTACGACAACGACATCAACGTCGAGGATCAGCGCGGCGGCGCCGGCGGCGGGTTGGGCGGCGGCGGCGGGCTGCTGCTGGGGCTGTTGCCGATGATCGGCAGCCGCTTCGGCTGCGGCGGGATCGTCGTCGCGCTGCTGCTGCTTGCGGTGTTCGGCGGGCTGGGCAACCTTGGCGGGCTGGTGGGCGGCGGCGACAGCTTCGCCCCGTCGACGCCGGTATCGCGCACCAACGGCGGCGGCGGGGAGACGCTGGCGCAGAAATGCGACACCCAGGCCGCGCGTGCGGCCTGCAACGCCTTCTCCTCGGCGCAGAATACGTGGGAGGCGATCTTCGCCAAATCGGGCGAGCGGTTCGTCGCGCCCAAGCTTGTTTTCTTCGGCGAACGGGGCGGCCGTTCGGGGTGCGGCGCGGCGATGTCGGCGATGGGGCCGTTCTATTGCCCGACCGATCAGGGCATCTACCTCGACACCGATTTCTTCAACGAACTGACCAACCGGTTCAAGGCGCCGGGCGATTTCGCGCAATATTATGTGATCGCGCACGAATTCGGCCATCACATCCAGAATTTGACCGGCACCTCGGAACGCGTGCAGCAGGCGCAGCGCCAGGCAAGCGAGCGTGAGGGCAACGCTTTGTCGGTGCGGCTGGAATTGCAGGCGGATTGCTATGCCGGCGTCTGGGCCGCCGCCAACCGCAACCGGCTGGAGCCGGGCGACGTGGAGGAAGGCATGCGCGCGGCGCAGGCGATCGGCGACGACACGCTCCAGCGCGAGGCGCAGGGCCGCGTCGTTCCCGACAGCTTCACCCACGGCACCTCGGCACAGCGGCAGGAATGGCTGCGGCGGGGCATGGAAAGCGGCGATCCGGCGGCCTGCGACACGTTCAGCGGCGCAGTGTAACCCTTTCCGGCGCCCACGAAAAAGGCCCGGGCATCGCCGCCCGGGCCTTCTGTGCATCCGCCGGGTTTCGGGTCAGTAGGTGCCCGAAAAGCTGCGGTTGAGGTTGGTGCCGCCCGACGTGCCGGTGCCGGCCGACGTGCCGGTGCCGGTCGTGTCGTCGCTAGCCGCGGTGCCGGTCTGGCCGCCGGCGGCGTAGCTGGACGCGCCCATCCGCTGGCGATCCTGATCGGTGCCCTGCCCCCCGCGGTCGCCATAGCCGAACATCGCCTGGTTCTTCTCTTCGGTGCGCCAGTGCTGCTTGGCCTCGTCGGCGGTTTTCGACAGCGTCACCTTGCCGTCCTCGGCGCGGTCGATCCACCGCGACGGGATCGAATGATGCTGCCCGCCGGCATCGGCATCGTTCTTGGTCAGCAGGATGCGGTCGCCGCGCACCTTGTCGACGGTGCCGACATGGCTGCCGTCCGATCCCAGCACCTCGTCATGTTCCTTGACGCGGTCCAGCGCGTCGCGCTGCGTCTGCCGCTGCGATCGCCAGGCCGAGAATTCGTTCTCGAACTTGGTGCGGTTCTCGCGGCGATATTCGTCATAATCGCGGTCGAACGACGCGATCTGGCCCGAACGCCACGAATGATAATCGCCGTCGCGGTCCTGGCGATCCTGCTGGTTGTAATAACGCTCGTCGTAGCGGCCATCCATCTCGCGGCGGCGTTCCGCCTCCTCGTCGCCGAACCATGACCGCACCTCGTCCCCCGCACGCGCCAGGAAACCGCGGTCATCATAGTCATAGCCCTGCGGCTGGCGGCCATAGCTCGCCCCACCACGCTGCCGGTTACGATCGCGATAGTTGTCATCGTCCCAATGGCGGCGTTCGCCGACATCCTCGAACCGGCGACCGTCATGCGCGTAACTGCCGTGATAGTCGTTCCCGCGGTCGCCCCGCGACTGGCCATAGCCCGACTGGCCGTAGCCCGACCGGCAGTAGCCGCCACGATCATCGTCCGACTGGCCATAGCCCGACTGACCATAACGCGACTGGCCGTAACCGCGATCGTTATGCTCGTTCCCGCCACGGCCGTAGCCGGCGTTTCCATATTCGCGGGCCCCGTAATCGTCGCGCTGGCCGCGCACTCCGCCGCGTTCGTCGCGCCCGATCATCCCGGCCGCACGATACTCGCGCGCGCTCGAATAGCTGTAATCGCGACCGGATCCGTAATCGCGCCCGTAATCCTGCGTGTCGCGTCGACCGTCGTCGTCGCCGCGCGGATAGCGTTCGTAGCCCATGGCATCCTCCTCGTCGTCAGATCGCCCCCGCGCGCCACCGGCGGCGTCGCGGGGATGCTGGCAGAAGGGATCGGGGACCGCTTTCGTTCCTCTCGTTGCGGGCGCGCAACGGGCGCTGGTCGCATGCCGCGCTCGTCCGGTCGGGGCGGGACCGGCAGGTAAATGCGTGCACACCACGAAAGGTGTGTTGCATCGCCCGAAAAGGCTCGCTAAGGGCGGCGCTCCCGGCGATGCCGGGCTCCCGGGCGGGGCCGTAGCTCAGATGGGAGAGCGCTGCAATCGCACTGCAGAGGTCAGGGGTTCGATTCCCCTCGGCTCCACCACCCCGCCCCCTTTCACGTTCACGCCGTTTTCTTGGCCCCTTCCGCGCGATCGGCGGTTGCCCTGCGTCGCATCGCGCCCGATGATGCCGCGTATCGGACGGGCGCTCACGCCGCCTGCCGGCTGGAAGGATGGGAGACGGGCCGATGATCGATCGCAGCTTTCGCGCGGAGCATCTGGTCGATCCCGATGGCGGCGACGACGATCTGCCCCCCGCCATCCCGGCGGCCACCCTGGTCATCTTCCGCGAGGCCGCCGATGGCGGCCCGCCCGAACTGCTGATGGTGGAACGCGCGAAGGCGATGGCCTTTGCCGCCGGGGCGATGGTGTTTCCCGGCGGGCGCGTCGATCCGGGCGACCACCTGCTGGCCGAGGTGATCGGCGCGGGCGATGACGGCGCGGCGCGGATCGCCGCGATCCGCGAAACGATCGAGGAGGCGGGCATCCCGATCGGCCTGTCGCCGCCACCCGCCCCCGACGCGCTGGCACGGATGCGCGCCGCGCTCCACGCCGGCACCTCCTTCGGTGAGGTGCTGGCCGATGCCGGCGTGCGGCTCGATCTCGATCAGCTGGTGCCCTTCGCGCGCTGGCGCCCGGCGCATCGCAACATGCGCATCTTCGACACCCTGTTCTTCCTCGCCGGCCTGCCCGCCGACGCGCCGTGCGCCAGCGTCGATGCGACCGAGAACGTCCGGCTGGTGTGGGCCAGCGCGCGGTCCGTGCTGGACGATGCCGATGCCGGGCGGCTGGCGGTGATCTTTCCCACCCGC
>NZ_LSJO01000140.1:0-281 GCF_001556735.1 Sphingomonas sp. CCH9-F2
GCGTACCGCCGCGACGATCAGGTCGGCGAACCCCTCCGGCGTGTCGTCGGTGCGCAATTCGGCGACCACTTCGGCGGGCAGGCCGCGCGCGCCCTTGGTCGTGGTGACGACGGTGCGCCCGGTGGCGAGCATGTCGACCGTCTTGATGTTCACCCCGCTGCCGTGGAGGATCGGGTTCATCATCACCCGCGCGCGCGCGAACAGCGGCGCGGCATCGCGCGGATCGGCGACCAGCTCCGCCCCCGCCGCGGCGACGCGCTGCGCCAGCGCGGCCGGCGGGC
>NZ_LSJO01000141.1:0-8928 GCF_001556735.1 Sphingomonas sp. CCH9-F2
GTCGCGCGCCATTGCCGGCGCCGCCGACGCGACCGCCGCCATGAGGCATACACCCGTCATGAAGGTCTTCACCGCGCTCCTCCCCCCGTCGCCGGCTGCAGAATGCGTGGCGGGGGCGCGGGAAACAAGGGCAATCCCACCCCCTTTCACCCCGCCGCACGAGTCGCTACACGCCCGCCATGGAACACCCCGACAGCATCCTCATCATCGATTTCGGCAGCCAGGTGACCCAGCTGATCGCGCGCCGCGTGCGCGAGGCGGGGGTGTATAGCGAGATCGCGCCGTTTCAGTCCGCTGCCGAGGCGTTTGAACGGATGCAGCCGCGGGGCGTGATCCTGTCGGGCGGCCCCGCCTCGGTTGTGGATGATGGCAGCCCGCGCGCGCCGCAGGCGGTGTTCGACGCCGGTGTGCCGGTGATGGGCATCTGCTACGGCCAGCAGGTGATGATGCAGCAGCTCGGCGGGCGCGTCGACAAGGGGTCGGCGGGCGAGTTCGGTGAGGCCTATGTCGCGGTCGACGGCGACTGCGCGCTGTTCGACGGGCTGTGGCGCACCGGCGAGCAGCATCAGGTGTGGATGAGCCATGGCGACCACGTCGCCGCGCTCGCGCCCGGCTTCGCGCCGGTCGCCTCGTCGAAGGGCGCACCCTATGCGATCGTCGCGGACGAGGTGCGGCGTTATTACGGGATGCAATTCCACCCGGAGGTGGTCCACACCCCCGATGGCACGAAGCTGATCGCCAATTTCGCGCGCCACGTCTGCGGGCTGTCCGGCGACTGGACGATGGCGGAGTTCCGCGCGACCAAGATCGCGGAGATCCGCGCGCAGGTGGGCAGCGGGCGCGTCATCTGCGGCCTGTCGGGCGGGGTCGATTCGGCGGTCGCCGCGGTGCTGATCCACGAGGCGATCGGCGAGCAGCTGACCTGCGTGTTCGTCGACGGCGGCATCCTGCGCGCCGGGGAGGCGGAGCAGGTCGTCGGGCTGTTCCGGGGCGCCTATAATATCCCGCTGGTCCATGTGCAGGCGCAGGACCTGTTCATGGACGGGCTGGCCGGGGTCACCGATCCCGAGGCGAAGCGCAAGTTCATCGGCAAGACCTTCATCGACGTGTTCGAGGCGGAGGCGAAGAAGATCGGCGGCGCCGAATTCCTGGCGCAGGGCACGCTCTACCCGGACGTGATCGAAAGCGTCAGCTTCACCGGCGGCCCCTCGGTGACGATCAAGAGCCACCACAATGTCGGCGGCCTGCCCGAGCGGATGAACATGAAACTGGTCGAGCCGTTGCGCGAATTGTTCAAGGACGAGGTGCGCGCGCTGGGCCGCGAACTGGGCCTGCCGGACGTGTTCGTCGGCCGCCACCCGTTCCCCGGCCCGGGCCTGGCGATCCGCATCCCCGGCGAGGTGACGCGCGAACGCTGCGACATCCTGCGCAAGGCGGATGCGATCTATCTGGAGGAAATCCGCGCCGCCGGCCTGTACGACGCGATCTGGCAGGCGTTCGCGGTGCTGCTGCCGGTACGCAGCGTGGGCGTGATGGGCGACGGGCGCACCTACGACAGCGTGCTGGCGCTGCGCGCGGTGACGTCCACCGACGGCATGACCGCCCAGGCGTTCGAATTTCCCGGCGGCTTCCTCTCGCGCGTCACCACCCGCATCATCAACGAGGTGAAGGGCATCAACCGCGTGACCTACGACTATACGTCGAAGCCGCCCGGCACGATCGAGTGGGAATGATTCGGGGCCATTTTTGGCTATCGCGATCAATCGGCAAAGCTCGGTCAAAGCATTGAAATAAAAAGACTATCTCACGCTATCTATCGAGGTCAATCGCGGAGCAGCGGTTGGCCCTGGCGTCCTGCGTGACGGTATCCGGCAAACTTGCACTTGGCCCAATCCAGCGATACCGTCAGAGGTATTGAAGCCAGTGACGGTATTCTTTCCGCACTAAGCCATTGTAAATCATGCGACAATTTCGGCAGAATTGCCGAAAATCGCCTGACGGTATTTTGCGTAGAGGAGGTCGGTATGCTCACCGATGTTGCCCTTAAGAACCTGAAACCACGCGAAAAAGCATACAAGGTCACGGACCGTGACGGCCTTTATGTTCAGGTCTCAACCTCCGGGACGCTGACGTTTCGGCTGGACTACCGGCTGCATGGGCGACGCGAGACGCTGACGCTCGGGAAGTACGGTCCCTCCGGTTTGTCCCTTGCTCGAGCCCGTGAAGCGACGATCGACGCTAAACGTGCAGTCTTCGAAGGCAGGTCCCCTGCCCAGGAAAAGCAGCGCGACAAACGCCGGATCAAAGAGGCCAAGAGCTTCGGTGAGTTTGGTGAGCGCTGGTTGGTGAAGGCGCCGATGGCGGACAGCACCCGCGCAATGCGGCGTTCGATCTTCGAACGAGAGCTTCTGCCAGTCTGGAAGAATCGGCTGCTGACAGAAATCACGCCGGATGACCTGCGCGCCCACTGCGGCAAGATCGTCGATCGCGGCGCTCCGGCGACTGCGATCCATGTCCGCGACATCCTGAAGCAGATCTACGGATTTGCGATCTTGCACGGCGAGAAGGTCGCCAATCCGGCCGACGATGTCGGCCCCGCCTCGATCGCGAAGTTCGTTCCAAAGGACCGGTCGCTGTCGCCGACGGAAATTCGCGTGATGCTCAAGCAGCTCGACCATGTGGCGACGCTGCCAACGATCCGACTCGGGATGCGCCTCTTTCTGCTGACAATGGTGCGCAAGAGCGAGCTGCAGGATGCGGTCTGGGACGAGGTGGACTTCGAGAACGCCGTGTGGACGATCCCCAAGGAACGCATGAAGCGATCCAAGGCGCATAACGTCTATCTCTCGCAGCAATGCCTCGACATCATGATCGCGTTGAAGACCTGCGCGGGTAACTCGCGCTACCTTCTGCCGTCTCGGTATGATGCGGATGCGCCGATGTCCCGGGCGACCTTTAATCGCGTCACCTATGCCGTCGTGGAGCGTGCGCAGAAGGAAGGCTTACCGCTGGAGCCGTTCACGGTACATGACTTGCGCCGCACCGGATCGACCCTGCTCAACGAACTGGGGTTCAACAGTGACTGGATCGAAAAGTGCCTGGCCCATGAAGATGGGCGATCCTCGCGCGGCGTCTACAACAAGGCGGAGTACGAGCATCAGCGGCGGCATATGATGCAGGAGTGGTCTGATATCATCGATGCTTGGGTGGCGGGGCAGAAGCGCGTGCCGGTCCTGATTCCGCCCTCGATGCCTATGCTCGTGCCTGATCCGGCGCTTTGACGGGGCGCGCCTTGCGCTTGCGTACATCAGGATGCGGCGCGCGGTCGATGGGCGATCGCCGAGCTGTCGCCAGGCGCTCGGTCAGCCACGCTTCGACCTCGGCCAGATCCCACACCACACAGCGCGGGGTGAGCGCAAAGCGACGAGGGAATTCGCCGCGCAGTTCCATCTCGTAGATGGTGGTGTCGGCCAGCGGTATGATCTGCCGAAGCTCATGGCGGCGGATCATCCGCTTTTTGAGGGCCTCAGGTTTCGTCGACATAACTCTACTCCAACGGGATTGGCGTCTGATGCCGATTGGAGCCGATAGACCCGACATGAAAAGAGCGAACACACCGGCGTAGGGCCCGCGGCGGCAATGGCGTACAAATCGGCGGGCTCGTTCTGGTTGTCCCTTGGCCCTAGTCATGCGCAGGACGCAGTCCGTCGAGCGGAGCGACGACGTCAACAAACTGCCGGCGCAGGCTTGCCAGTCCGATTGCCAGAGCCAGGTCTTGCCAATCCGAAAGGCCGCGTATCGTGCGTAGATCAATAAATTGAAGTGAAGAAGCAGTCGCCCTTAATCCTGCGCCAGCTTAACTGCTCAATCTTGAACTCCCGACCGAAGTTGCATCGTCACCTCCCGTTCCATACAGACCGTATTTCGGTGTCGACCACAGCAGCGTCTCCTCAGTCAAGGCGCCGTTATGGTAATTCGGTAACTACCCCAAAGGCGACACCAGGGCATGACAGGCGGAGGGATCACTGATTTGTTCCGATAGACGTGGTCGAGGAATCCGTTGCCAATCCTTGATAGGTCGATTCCTGCCACCCGAGTCCGAGTGATTTTTGGATGGCGATATAACTTGCCGTAAGAGCCGCAACCGCACTTTGAAGGTTTGATGCAGCAAGCACTTTCTGACGACCGGACTCGAGTGCGTCACTGCGGGAAATCACCTGTCGCTGGAAGCGTTGTTGTGTCAAAATGTCTGACTCGTCAGCCGATCGCTTGATCTCGGCGAGCGCTGCCACATTGCGACGTTGCTGTGCAAAGCGCGCGAGCGAATTCTCGGCGTCCTGGAACGCACCTAGAACGACCTGTCGATACTGTGCCTCAGCTTCGTCTCGTCCAGCGCGCGCTTGCGTTATCTGGGCCGAAGTTCGTCCAAAATCGAGCAACCCCCATTGTAGCTGGGGCACGGCAATGTTGGAGATATTTCCCAGATCGACCAGGTCTCCGACAGACGTTCCGCCGATGCCTAGGATCCCCATAAAGCTGATCTTGGGAAAACGCGCTGCTTCAGCGACGCCAATCCGGGCGGTCGTGGCCGCCAGATTGCGCTCGGCGGCGCGTATGTCGGGTCGACGGCGAAGTAGAGAGGCGGGATCGCCGATGGCGACGACCTGTGGTGGCAAGGGGACGTCACGCGGGATAGCCAGCAAGGAATCGAGCCTCCCTGGCGCCTCCCCTGCAAGCACGGCGAGCGCATTGAGATAAATTCCGATCTCCGCCTCAGCCGTAGCGAGATCGCCGTTGGTAGCCTGAATGGCGCGGTTCGCCTGACCAATGGCAAAGGCCGGCACCGTGCCCTGCTGAAAGCGTTGCCGAGCGAGGCCTAGCTGCTGCTTCTGCAGGTCCAGCCCCCCACGAAGTGCAGCGGCGCGCTGCTGCCGGTCCCGCAGATTCGTATAACTTTGCGCAACGTCGGCTGCGAGTTGAACGTGTGCATCTGCCGCGTTGTAGGACGCCGCTGCGGCTAGTGCGTTAGCGGATTCTATTTTTCGGATCTGGCCTCCCGCAAAATCGATTTCCCAATTTGCGTTCAGGCCGAGATTGAAAAACTGGAGAGAGGAATCCGCGTCCTGGGAAGGGGGCGTTGCGCCGTTCCCCTGAGCTGACTGCAGATCGATCCCGGGAAGGTCGGCGAAGATTCCGGTCGCTTGTGCCCCAGCTTTCGGAAAGCGGTTAGCGCGCTCCTGGCGCACGGATGCACGCGCCTGACGGAGTCGCGCCTGGGCGACATCGATCGACGGATTCGCTGCAAGTGCGCGTTGCTCAAGCTCGTTCAGGACCGGATCTTGAAGGGCCGTCCACCACTCAGCAACTGCGGGGTCATTGGTGCTCGTACTCGCGGTCTGGCGCACGAACTTGGATTGGGGGGCGGCGCGATCCAACCCCGGCGGTCCGGCGTAGTCCGGGCCAACGACACATCCGCCGAGCAGCAAGGGGGCGAGAACGAGACCTCTGAAGTTTATCATCGCAGCCTCAATGCATCGCCATGGACTGCCCTTTAGGCAGCGGGCGCAGGAACAAAACGAGTGGAAGCGTGGCTAGTGTCGCAAGCGCCATCGCCAGGAAAATGTCATTGTACGTCATGATGAAGGCCTGCTGCTGAATGGTCCCGGCAAGCGACTGAAGGGCGGCGTCCATCTGGCCGAACGTCCTGGTCATGCCGGCGAGATAATCCTGCAACCTTGGGTCGTTTGCCCAAAGGGTCTCTTCCATCCGTCGGCTATGGAGCGACATTCGCTGGTCCTGAAAGGAGGCCAGGGCGGCCAAAGCGAACGACCCGCCGAGATTTCGTGCGGCATTGAAGATGCCTGATGCATCACCGGCATCCTCCTTGCTGACCGAAGCGATAGTGGCCTGGTTCAGGAACAGCATGGTGAGGATCATGCCGACACCACGCAGTAACTGTCCGGCGGTAAAGGCTTCTCCGGCAGATTCCGCGGTGAGGCTGGTGTTGACGAGGCAGCTGGCGGCCATGAGCGCAAGGCCTGTGCCAACGGCGATCCTGATATCGACGACGCGGATAAGCAGCGGGATGACGGGCATCAGCAGGAAGGCAGGCACACCCATGAGGAAAATCACCTGACCCGTCTCAAGGGCGTTATAGTTAGCGATCAGCGCGAGGAATTGCGGGATGACGAAGGTCGAGCCGTACATCACCATGCCCAGCGCCAGCGCCATGACGACGACGCTGCCGAATTGTCGATTCATCACGATCCGCAGCTTAAGCACAGGCTTGGCGGCCCTGAATTGTCCGATACCCAGCATGACAAAACCAATCAGGGTCATGATCGTCAGCCGGACGATGTACGTCGATTCAAACCATTCTTCACGGTGCCCTTCCTCAAGCACGACCGTCAGTCCTCCCAGGCCGAGGATCATGCCGACGATCCCGAACCAGTCCGCCTCGCGGAAATAGACCCAGTTCGTTTTCTCGTGCGGCAGGCCGAGAAGCAGCAGCAGCAAGAGCAGACCGCAGACCGGCACGTTGACGAAGAAGGCATAATGCCAGCTCAGATTTTCCGTGAGCCAGCCTCCGAGCAGGGGGCCAAGAACCGGACCCAGGATGACGGTCATTCCAAAAAGGGCCATGCCGATTGGCTGTTGCGATGGCGGGAGGCGCTTTGCGACGATCGTCATCGCTGTCGGGATGAGCACGCCGCCCGTGAACCCCTGACCCGCCCTTCCGACGATCATTGTCATCAGATCCGTAGCGGTGCCGCACAGGACCGAGAATCCTGTAAAAGAGGTCACAGAGATGAGGAGAAGTGTCCTCAACCCCAAAAGCCGTTCCAGCCACGCGCTCAGCGGTATGATGATGATCTCGGCAACGAGAAAAGCCGTGGCGATCCACGTTCCTTCCGTGCCGGTCGCTCCGATCTCCCCTTGGATAGTCGGCAGCGCCGAGTTGACGATCGAGATGTCGAGTGTCGCGAGCAGCGCGCCCAGCGCGCCGGCCGCGACCGCGATCCAGGCCGTCGAGTCGGCTCGCTCGGCGCGTAACGTCCCCGGAGATGCAGCAACCGTCGCCACGCTCAGCGCTTCCGACTTACGGCCTGCCGGATTCTCTCCAGGTCGCCTTTGGCCGAACGGGTATCGACAGTAATGCCGACCGACATTCCGGGAACCAGAAGGGGCCTGACTTCGGGCGGCGCATCGATCGCGATACGGACGGGCACGCGCTGAACGATCTTCGTGAAGTTGCCGGTCGCGTTTTGCGGCGGGAGCACGGAGAACTGGGCACCTGTGCCCGGTGCGAAGCTGGCAACCCGCCCTTTCAGCTCGACCCCGGGGAGCGCGTCGACGTCGATGCTGACGGGCTGGCCGACTCGCATGAGACCTAGCTGCGTCTCTTTAAAATTGGCCTCGATGAAGAGGCGCTCCACCGGCACCAGCGTCATCAGGCGCGTTCCGGGCTGTACGAACTGCCCTACCCGGACAGCGAGATCGCCGACGCGACCATCGATCGCTGCCTTGAGCAACGTCGATTCGGTGTTCACACGCGCGGCGGAGAGCTGAGCGCGAGCGGCTTCGGCTTGCGATTGCGCCTGTCGTACCTGCGCACCAAGCGTGCCAACGCGCCTTTCTGCTGCGGTAAGGCCGGCCTGAGCAGCATTGGCGCGCTCATCTGCCTGTCGTGCCTGCGTCTGAAGCTGAGCAAATCGCTCGCCTGGCTCTGCGCCAGACGCCGCCAGCGGCTGATAGCGCGCAACCTGCTGCCGCGCGAAGGCGGCCTCGGCGCGCGCCGAGGCCGCCTGAGCACGCGCCTGGACGATTGTCGCCTGCTGTTCAGCGATCTGCGAACGGCTCGTCTCGACCGCAGCTTTCGCTGTGTCGATCTGGCTGGTGATCTGCTCGCTTTGGGCTCGATATTCGCGAGGGTCCAGTTCTGCCAACTGCTGCCCTTTGCGGACCGCTTGGTTCGCGCTGACAAACACGCGCTCGACATATCCGGCAACTTTCGGGGCCACCACGACAGAGTCCGCCGCCACATAAGCGTTGTCGGTTTTCTGCATGAACTTGCCGCGGTTCTGATGGTCAAAATACCATACCAACCCCGCTCCCACGATCGCGATCGCGACAATCAATAGCGCCAACCGAACCCGTACCGACTTGAGCGGACCGGCGGGCCGCTCACCGACATCGTCATGGTCGCCTGAACCGACTGGGGGATCTTCCACCATTCTATTCCCGATCAACTATCGATTCAAAGAGCCGGGGGACTTGCCACGGCGGCCGAGCTTCGGCAATACCACATTATATGGAACCTCACCAATCGGGTATACGTGGGATCGCAACCACCTTCGGCTGGACCTGGTACAGGATGCGGCGACTGATCGACGCCTATCTTGCCTGTCAGGGTGCATCGATGGCCCAACTAAAACTGCTCGCGTATCTCGCGGAACAACCGCGCCGCTCCACCGACATTGCGAGCTTTTTCGATCAGGCGCCCCGCACTGTCACCCAGGCGATCGACGCGCTCGAACAAAATGGTCTCGTGTCACGATCGCCTGCTCCGGACGATCGCCGGTCCAAACTGGTGCAGATCACAGACGCCGGCCGGGCCACGTTGGGACTGGCCATGCCGCTCTACGACGACATCGTGGGGCAGACCTTCGGAAGCCTGACAGCGGATGAACTCGAGGGCCTCGACGCGGCGATCAAGCATTTGAACCGGCTCGTCGACCATCTGGAGACGAAGGCCAGCGTTCCCGAGACCCAAGTTCCCGCCCCGAAAAGCCGGGCGCATGATTGATCGAACTCCTACTGATGAAGCCGATACGACTGCTCTAAAAGAAAGGGAGCGGTTCGCACAGATTCTCGTCCTGTTCGGGCGGCACGGTCTCAAGGGGCTGGCCGCTCGGCTGGGTCTGGGGG
>NZ_LSJO01000142.1:0-7036 GCF_001556735.1 Sphingomonas sp. CCH9-F2
ACCTGGCTGAAGCCATTGCGTGAGATGGAGCGGGTCATCTCAAGCCCTGGTATTCCGGCAAGCGCCGTCTCCACCGGGAACGTCACCTGCTTCTCGATGTCGACCGGCCCCAGCGTCGGCGCGAAGGTGCTGATCTGGACCTGCCGGTTGGTGACGTCGGGCACGGCGTCGATCGGCAGCTTGGTGATCTGCCAGAGGCCGAAGCCGATGACGACGAGGGTCAGGAAGGCGACAAGCCATCGCATCCGGACCGAAAGGGAGAGGATGCGGCCGATCATTCCGCCGACTCCTTCTCGATCTCGGCCTTGAGAAGGAAAGCGTTGGTGGTGGCGATCTGCGTGCCGGCGGCAAGGCCGCCGGTGATCGCCACCATCCCGCCCGATCGGCTGCCGATCTGAACCGGCTGCGCGCGGAAGCCCTGGCCGGTGCGGACGAACACCACGCTGTCGCTGCCAAGCGTCTGCACCGCGTCTTGCGGCACCATCACGCCGCTCTTTGCGGCCCCGCCACTGGCGAGGATGCGAGCCTGAACAAGCTGGCCCGGGGCAAGCGTGCTGCCGCCGGCGGTCGGCGTGACGACGACCGTCGCGGTCCGCGATTGCGGATCGACGACGCCGGTCGCCGAACGCACCCGCCCTTCTATCGTGCGACCGTCTGTGGTGGTCAGCTCTACCCTGTCGCCTTCTCGGACACGGCCAGCATCGGCAGGCGGGACGCTTGCGGTAATCTGAAGCCGGCTCGGATCGGCGACGCGGAACAGCTCGGTTTCAGCCGCGACGAACTGGCCGAGATTGGCACCGGCATTGGTAACGCGCCCCGAAACGGGGCTGACGACCGCAACCGATCGACCGTCGCCCGACACGCGAGCCGCGCCCGCGGCGGCGCTAGCCCGGCGAGCGTCGGCCTGGGCGACGGCAAGGTTGGCCTGTGCCGATTCATAGTCGGCGCGGGGTGTCACACCCTGCGCGAGCAAACCGCGCTCTCGTTCGAGCTGACGCGCGGCGAGGGTGACGCGCGCGGATGCGGCCGAGCGGTCGGCTGCGATTTGTGAAGCGTCGCGGCTCTCGACCAATGCAAGGGTCTGGCCGGCGCGAACCGGATCGCCGATGCGGACCATGATACGGCTGACCGTGCCTGGCGCGCGCGCGGTCAGCACCGCCTCGGCGTCGGGCGTCGCCTCGACCGTGGCGGAGGCAAGGATCGCGGCGTCCAGCTCGCCGGATGCCGCCGGGGCTACAGTGATTTGCGATGCTGAAAGCGCCTGTTGCGTCATCGCGACCGTGTTCGACGGCTTTGCTGGCGCTGCGGCTTCCGTAGGGGCAGGGGCGGGGGTGGACGATTGGGTGAGGCGCGCAGCGCCGAACCCAAGCGCAGCGGCAGCGACCAGGCCAATGGCGGCGCCGGTGTAGAGACGATTTTTATCGGTCATTGCACCGCTTCTCCGGTGATGGTGAGGCCCTGCAGACGGGCCAGATTGGCGCGAGCGTCGAGGCGCGCTGCGGCGGCGTCGAGGATGACGCCACGGGCGACCCCGAGATTGTGACGCGCGGCAAGGAGTTCGATCAGCGGGCTTTTGCCCGCCTCGTAGGCCACGCGAGCGAGGCGATAGCCCTCTTGGGCGGTCGCCAACGTCCGCTGCGCGGCAGCGGCGCGAGCGTCGGCTGCCTCTACCAGTGCGAGACCAGCGCGTGTCCCCGCCTCGGCTTCGAGCCGGGCTGCTGCGGCACGCGCCTCGGCACCTTGCAGTTCGGCACGTGCCGCCGAGATGTTGCCCCGGTTGCGATCGAAGAGGGGCAGCGGGACGGATATGCCGGCAACGACGGCGGGGCCGCTCGCGACGCGAAGCTGGCGCACGCCGAGCTGCGCGGTGACGTTGGGGATGGCGAGGCGCTGTTGCACCGTCACCGCTCGCGCTGCGGCGTCCCGTTCGGCTTCTGCAACGCGCACCATCGTCGCCTGCATAGGGTCGATGGGGCCGAACGCCGGCTTGGCGTCGAGCCGATCCAAGAGTGATTCCGACAGGCCGGTGAAGGGGGTTGTAATACCGGCCAGCGCGGACAGGCGTGCCAGCGCGGCCGTCTTGAGGGCGCGCGCGTTTTCGAGGTCGGCCTGAAGCGTGTTGAGTTCTGTTTCAGCCTGCACCTGCCGGAGGCGGGCTTCCTTGCCAGCGCCGACCAAGGCGCGGGCCACCTTCAGGTCGTCGGTCGCCTCCTCAACTTCGTCCTCGGCAATAGCGATGCGCCGATCGGCGATCTCGGCGCCGGCATAGGCGCGTGCCAGCTCGGTCGCATAGACAAGGCGACCATCGCGATTGCGCGCCTGCGCCGCGACGATGCCGGCTTCACCGGCGGCGATCCGGGCTGATCGCTTGCCACCCAGCTCGATGGGCTGATCGATCTGGAACGTCGTTTGCTGCTGGTTGCGCGCGTTGCGATCGAGGTCGCCCGCGAAATTTTCGGCATAGACGTTGATCGACGGGTTAGGCCGCGCGCGAGCTTGCTCGGCAAGGCCCCGCGCGCGGGCGACGTCGGCTTCCAAGACCGTGACGCGGGGCACATCGCGCGTCTGGTTCAGAAGCTGTGCGAAAGGGGGCGCGGTCTGCGACCACGCTGCACCCGCGGGCCATAGCGCCGCGAGCGTGCCGGCCAGCGCAAGCACGCGCTGCCGGCGATAACTGCCGTTCATAATCCATAATCCTCCAGGGGTAAGTCTGTCGGCGCGTCACGCGCCGGCGAGACTCATCCGCGGGGAGGGCGCAGGAGCTTGGAAGGATCGATACCGCTCGCCAGCGATGTGGTGAGGATCGACCACGCGCGAGCGGCGACGATCGCCGGCACTTTCGCAGTCGTCGGCCCGTCGAAGGCGACCCAATGACCAGCGGCATGAGCGAGAACATGCACCGGACTGTCGCCGCCAGTCTGCTTGGCGGGAGCGTGATCGTTATGCTCGGCCGCAGCCGCATGGTCATGGTCATGGTCATGGTCGACGGCGGCGACTTGCACGGGCACATGGTCATGGACCATCGCGCTGTGCCACGACGACGCCGCGACGAGGCCGAGCATGGCGACGAGCGCCAGCACGGCTCCGAACAGCGCGGAAGAGGAACGACGCATCGCCATCGTGCGCAGCGTAGGCGGACGTTGGGAACGGGGCAAGGAAATCACTTACCCGGCCATTTTGGATGGCGACGGTCGATCACATAGGGATGTTCGCCGTGGCTGTGGACCGCGAGATGCGGATCATCGGCGGCGAGGTCGCTATGTTCATGCGCGATCACGTCGGGGTCGTTCGCGGGCCATATACGGACGGCGACGAGGGTGCCGATCGCAGCAAGAACGGCCATCGCACCGAACGCCGCCTCCATTCCGACGCGAGCGCCGAGCTGGCCGACGAGCGGATAGCAGACCAGCCAGCAGACGTGGCTGAGTGCGAATTGTGCCGCGAACAATGCGGGGCGATCATCGGCGTTCGCCGACCGACGTAGCAGCCGTCCCGATGGCGTGACGCTCGCTGAATAGGCGACGCCCAGCACCAACCATCCGCCGAGCAGGACATGCCAGTAGGCCGGGCCTGGCTGCATGATGGCGGTGATCGCGGCGAGGGCCGCGAGCGCCAACGTCAGGATAGCGGCGGCGACCAGCATGACGGTCCGATCCGCAATCCGATCGAGGATACGAGGCAGGGTCAGCGCAGCGGTGATCGAGCCGCCCCCGAAGGCGGCGAGGGTCAACGCGACGTCGCGCTGGCTTAGGCCCATGCCTTTCACGATAACGACGGTGTTGACGATCACCATTGCGCTCGCGGCGGCAGCGGTGAGGGTCAGCGCCAGCAATCCGCGCAGGCGAGGCGTCGCGAGGTATATACGCGTGCCCCGCGTCGTCTTGTCGTAGATGCCGCCCTCGGCCTCAACCGGCGCCGGTCGGGGCAGGACGGTCGATACGACCAGCAGCGCCGACGCGACAAAGCCTATCGCGGTGCCCGAGAACAGCCAGTGGTAGCTCATCACCGTCAAAAGACCGGCCGCGAGGATCGGGCTCGTCAGGCTCTCCATGTCATAGGCGAGGCGGGACAGGGACAGCGCGCGGGTATAGTCGCGTTCCTCCGGGAGGACGTCCGGGATCGTAGCCTGAAAGGTTGGCGTGAACGCGGCCGATGCCGATTGCAGGACGAAGATCAAGATATAGACCTGCCAGACTTGGTTCACGAACGGCAGGCAAATGGCGACACCGGCGCGGATCACGTCCATTCCGACCAGCAAGGCACGGCGTGGCACGCGATTGGCGAACGCGCCGGCGATCGGCGCGACGCCGATATAGGCGACCATCTTAATCGCAAGCGCAGTCCCCAGCACCGCCCCGGCACTGCCGCCAGCTATGTCGTAAGCGAGCAAGCCGAGCGCGACCGTCGCCAGTCCCGTTCCTACAAGCGCGATGATCTGCGCGAGGAAAAGGTGCCGATACGTGCGGTTGGCGAGGACACTGAGCATGATCGCGCTATATCCCCCCGGGGGATCGAGTCTATCCCCCCTGGGGGATACTCGACAGCAGCCCCTCACGCGCACTAAATAAGGGGATGGCCCATCACGCTCACACCAGCCACCCCGCAATCGTCAAACGGCTCAACCGCGTCGCTGGTCATCTGCGTAGCATCGTCGGCATGATCGAAGAGGAGCGCCCCTGCGTCGATATTGCGCAACAGCTTCAAGCGGTCGAAAACGCCATCGCCAGCGCCAAGCGCGCGCTCATCAACGATCATATCGACCATTGCCTAGTCCATGCCGAAGAAGGTGAGGGGACCAAGGCGGCGGTGGAGCAGTTCCGCGCGATCTCAAAATACTGGTGATGCGCCGCGCGGCGAGGGGTGTGCCACGTGGCACACCTCCTGAAGACCGCTACCGGGCGCATTAGGCCCAGATCGCTTCCTGATCCCAGCCTTCGAGAAACCCGCCCTGCGCGGCGCTGGCGAATGGCATTTCGGGGAAGGAAAGCCAATGTGCTTTCATCCGGCCACTCCACGATGTGCCCGGATTGATCCGCTTGGCGAGATAGGAGGCAACTGCCGCCGCGCCATAGACACGGTTCCGCTGCACGACGTCGTTGCCGATATGGACCATGCGCGGCGCCTCGAACGCTTTGGGCACCTGGGGCTGGTTGATGATGCCGGTATTCCACAGCCGGGAATGATGCGCGCTGATGTTGCGCACGAAGGCAAGGCTCTTGATCCAGCTCACCAGCGTGTCGGGGAGCAGATTATAGCGTTTTGCGATGGCGAAACGGTCGTTGGGATGCGCCATTTCGAGCAGCCAGGATAGCGTTCCAAAATCCCATGCCTCGACAGCCATCCAGATCGGCATTGGCGGCGTGTAGGTATTGTAGAACTCCGACACCCAATCGTCTTTACAGCGGTCGACGGAATCGTCCGCCTTCGCCAACCAGCACAGGTGCCGGGTCGTGCCTTTAAAATTAGCGTTCGCACGATTGGGATCGAGGTAGGCGACCGATCGATGGGCGAACAGGTCACGATTCCCGAGCGCATGGGCGAGATCGACGCGCAGCGCGACTTCGATCCGTTCGATGGCATCGAGGAAGAGCAAGCGGAGCTGCTTGTCGAAGAGATAGAGATCGACGGCATGGCGAAACTCGGCACCGGCTTGAAACTGGTCGGTGCGAATGGTGCGCGTGGCATCGTCGGGATCGGGGATGCGCTCTTGCAGCGGTTGCCAATAGGGCGACAGGCGACCGTAGCCGATTCGCTCAAGATGGCGGATGGCTTTGGCTTGGTCGGTGACGCCCAAACCGCGGCCTTCAAGGAGGGCGAGCTGGTCGGCGAAGCTGAGATGGGGTTTGGCGTAGGGCGGAAGCATCGCCCCAGATATGAAGAAGGCCGCCCCTTGATGCCATAGGCAACAGCGGGGACGGCCATGTTGTCCTCTATCTAGATGTTCGGGTCTGAGGATTCAATTAAAAATTGACGGCGGGTCGCCGCGTGACCGCTCGGGCGAGGCAAACGCGCTCCGACAAATTTTGGGGGAGGCAAATCTGTCTCCGCCCTATATGCTTCCTTATCCTGATTACACGGTATCGTGTTTACGGGCTCACTGTGCTTCGTGAGACATTGGTGCCTCCCTCACTAGGGACAACAATGTCTCCGAGTGGGCGACGTTTTTGTCTCCCCACCCCCTCTGGAAATGGTGCGCGAATGTGCTATTTCCACCATCATGAGCAAGCAACCCGACGATACCACAAAGGAGGCAGGATCGAACGTCTTTTCGATCGCGGCGGTGGCGAAGCCGAAGAAGCGGAAGGACAAGTGGCCGGATGCCGTCCTGTCGCGTGGCTACAGCATGATCCCGTCGATCCTGTTGTGGGGCCAGGCCAAGATGGGTCTGAAGCCTGACGAGTTGAACGTGCTGCTTCAGCTCATCAGCCATTGGTGGTCGGCCGATCACGATCCGCATCCTGCCAAGGACACGATCGCCCGCCGTATGGGCAAGGACGCACGGACGGTTCAGCGGCACCTGACCGCGTTGGAGACGAAGGGTTTCATCAAACGGGTCGAGCGCTTCAAGCGGCACAAGGGCCAGGACAGCAATGGCTACGATCTGTCCGGACTGATCGCCAAGCTGGAGACGATCGCGCCGGAGTTCGAGAAGGTGACGGATCAGAACAAGCGCCGACGCGCGAAGGCTGAGACGAAAACGGCATAGGTTTCAAGGATCGCGCGCCGCGAAAGCGGCGTGTGGGGCCGGTCAGTCCAAGGCCGGTTCGGAACGTAGGGATTGGCGCTTCGGGCAGAAGCATGGCCCCCTTCCAAAAGGGGTAATGACGCCGCCAATCCCTACGCTCGCTGATTTAGCACAGCGGGGCGCTGACCCCAAACCCCGGGGAAGCTCATGAGCTATACCGAAGAGACACGCCAATCGACCTGCCCTTCATGCGGCAAGCTCAACCATGTCATCGTGGCCTATGCCGGGGACTATCGGGGGAGCATGAGAAAGTTGGGGGTCATGCCGCCTTCCGTTCGTCCCTCCACCTCT
>NZ_LSJO01000143.1:0-15465 GCF_001556735.1 Sphingomonas sp. CCH9-F2
CACCTACGCCGCCCGCCGGTGCGGTCATCAGCGTGCGGCGTAGGTGATCGGAGTCAGCGGTTCGCCGCAGCGGCGGACGTCGAAATCCGACTTCTTCCAGCAATTCTTGTCGAAGCGCGGCAGCGTGGCGGGCAATATGCTCAGCCGCGGGAATTGCTGTTCGCCCCAGGGCGTCAGACTGTTGCGCAATTCGCGCATCCGCGCGATCGCCACGTCGCCGAACTTGCCGCGCGGCGCATACAGCGCGGCGCGCCCGATGTCGGCGGCGGTGGCGCAGAAGCCGAACTGTGCGGCGACGGTCGCGAAGCCGGAATAGGTGCGCGTCCCGAACTGGTCGAGTGCGTTCTGCCCGTCCTTCTTCGTCTTGGCTTTCCGCTCGAAATATTTGGCGAGCATGGCATAGGAGCTCGCCAGCTCCGCCTTGTGATCGGCCAGCACGGCGTTGTAGTTGGACACCGTCAACAGCGTCGGTTCGAACTGGCATTGCAGCGCGGCGACGTTAAGCGCGGCACGCATGTTCCAGATGACGCCGGCGCGCAACTCCGCCGGTGTGGCATCCGGTAGCGGCTGGCCGATGCCCGGCTCGGTTCCGGTGACAGGCTCCCCGCGCAGATCCTTCGATTTGAAGTAGAATTGTGCCGATGCCGGCATCGCTCCCATGACGCATGCCGCCAGCGCCGCAACCGCGCCGGCGAACCCCACCTTTTGCATTACACACTCCATCGTCGCGGTGGACCCGCGTTAACCCTCATACGGCATAGCGTCGCGCCGTCCCAAGGGCTTTCTGTCACCATTCGTCGTGCATAGGACAGAAAATGGCGGAATTTCGATGATATGGCGTAACGATCGCGGTCGTGTGCGTTGCATCTGCGAAGGTGTCGGGCGTCGATACGAAAAGAGCCGCCCGGTCGCCCGGACGGCCCGTTCCCAAAGTAATCGCCGTGCGGCAGATTACATCGCGTTCGACATGTTGGTCATCATCATGTCGTTGCCCATGGTGTCGTTCGCCATCATGCCGCCATTCATGGTGCCATCCACTGCCGTCATGTTGTCGGTCATGGTGTCCATGCCTTCGGTGGCATTCATGTCGGTGATCATGGTGTTGTCGGTGGTCTCCGTCTTCGAACCACACGCCGAAACCGCGAGCGCGGCTGCCGCGAGCGCCGAACCGGTCAGAACCTTGGTGATGACTGCACGCATGAAATTGCTCCCTAGACTGTGGATTTGGCGACCTTCGGGGTCTTTCATCCCAAATCGACGTAGACATTAATCGCAGATGACCGGCCCCTCAAGCCTCGATTTCAGCGTCACAAGTCAAGCTTGTCAGAAAGGCCGGAGCAGTGAACGCGAGCGCAGCGTCGAAGGTTGCATGATCGCATGATATACCAAGTGCTTGCGCACTGGTGACCGGATATTCGGCGATGCCGCACGGGACGATGCCACCGAAGTCGGACAGGTTCGGCGCGATGTTCACAGAGAAGCCGTGCAGCGTGACCCAGCGTCGCACGCGGATACCGATCGCGCCGATCTTCGCCTCCTGGCCGGTGGCGTCGCGGGTCCAGATTCCGATGCGGCCGGGGGCGCGGAACGCGGTGATCCCGACCCGGGCCAGCGCCGCGATCACCCAGCCTTCCATCGCATGGACGAAGCAGCGCACGTCGCGGCCGCGCCGGTTGAGGTCGAGCATCAGATAGCCGATACGCTGCCCCGGACCGTGATAGGTGTAGCGGCCGCCGCGCCCCGCCGGCACCACGGGGAACCGCGGGTCGATCAACTCGGCGGGATCCGCGCTGGTGCCCGCGGTGTAGACCGGCGGATGTTCCAGCAGCCAGATCAGTTCGGACGCTTCGCCCGCGGCGATCGCGGCGGCGCGCGCCTCCATCGCGGACAGCGCCTCCGCATAATCGGTCAACCCCGGCGACACGCGCCACTCGATCCCGTCCGGTCCCTGCACCTGTCCCAGATGCGATCGCGCGACACGATTGGCAAGCGCCCGTCGGATCGGCTAGGCGATCGGGCCACTGGGGCGGGCAGGGGAGCCGCGATCGTCATGGCTGCAATCAGAATGGGAACCGTCTGGGATCGTACGCTGGACGTGATCCGCGGGCGTATGGCGATCCTGGCGGGCATCGCGCTCGCCACCGTCTATGTCCCTGGCCTGCTGGAGCCGGCCTATGCCGCACTGACCGGTCAGCCGGGGGGCACCGGCGCGGCGCAGGGGGTGATCGGAATCGTATCGGCGGTGCTGACGATCATCGGCGTGCTGGCGATGACGGCGGTCGCCACCGATCCGGCGGTCGACGGCGCGCAGGGGCGGCGGCTGGGCGCCGCGCGGCTTGGGCCGGCGCTGGCAAACCTGATTGTGCTGGTGATCGCGTTCGGCGTTCTGTTCCTGCCGTCGATCGTCGCGCTGTTCGCGGCGGGCGCGACAGTCAGCGCAGCGGGGACGGTCGATGTCGCCAACGCCGCAAGTGGAATGCTGGCGGCGTCGGCGCTGCTGATGGTCGTCGGGCTGATCGTGCTGTTGTGGTTCAGCGCGCGGCTGGTGCCGCTGTTCGCGGTGATCGTGAACGAGCGGCGCGGGTTCGGCGCGATCGCACGCAGCGTCGCGCTGTCGCGTGGGTCTGCGCTGCGATTGCTGGGGGTCATGATCCTGTTCGGGATCGTCCTGCTGGTCGTGATGGCGGCGGTGGGGTCGGTCACCGGGGTGATCGCGCGCCTGTTGCTGGGCGGCGAGGCGGAGGCGATGGTGACATTGATCGTATCGCTGTTCGTAACGCTGGTGACCGCGGCGGGCACGGTGGTACAGACGGTGTTCTACGCGCAATTCTATGCCGCTGCGCTGGCGCGCGACGAGGCGGCGGCGCAACTGGCATGACCTTCACCTTCGCCGGATTGCTGGCGGCGACGTGGCGGCTGCTGCGCCGCAGCCTGGACCCGGTCATCGCGATCACCGCGCTGTTCGTCTTCCTCCCCGCCTTTGCCGCCTTGCTGCTGAGCGACCCGGTCCCGCCGATCCCGCCCGCGCCGCGTGACGAACTGGCGATGCAGGCGTGGGTGACCGCGATGGCGCAATGGGGGCAGGCCAACGGCCTGTGGTTCGTGGTTGCCGATGTGGCAGGTATTTTCGGCGCGGCGGCGGTGGCGGTGCTGCTGCTCGATGCCGATCGTCCGACCGTGGGGCAGGCGCTGCGTATCGCGTCGCGCACCTTCTGGCCGTTCCTGATCGCCAGCGTGGCGATCGCCGTTCCGGTGGGGATCGGTCTGTGGCTGTTCGTCCTGCCCGGCCTGTACGTGCAGGCGCGGCTGGTCGCGTCGATCCCGGCGATCGCGCGGCGGCCGGGGCTGGGCGTGGGGCGCGCGATCCGCGTCAGCCTGGCGATGACGCGCGGGCACGGCTGGGCGATCACGGGGGCGCTGGTGACGCTGTTCCTGGCGCAATATCTGGTGGCGGTGCCTCTGATGCAGGCCGACGAATGGCTGCGGATGCCGGGCAACGCCAATCCGCTGCTGCTGTCGCTGGTCGATGCCGGGATCGCCGCGGTCGGCGCGATCTATGCCACGGGCACGTTGCTGGTGGGGATCATCATCTATCGCGTGCGCGCGAGCAGCGGCACCTGAGGCGCGGCATCGGCCGGCAGCACGCCGAGAACGCGCGGGTCGGCAAACACCTCCACCGTCCGCGCCGTCGCGGTAAAGCCCTGCGCGCGATAGAAGCCCAGCGCCGCCGGGTGATCGAGCGTGCAGGTGTGAAGCCACACGCGCCGCGTCCCCGACGTCCACGCGCGCGCCAGCGCCTCCGCCATCAGCCAGCGGCCCAGCCCCTTGCCCGCCAGTTCGGGGACGAGCGCGAAATAGCCGATCTCGCATGCGCCCGTCTGGCGCCGGTCCAATTCCAGCATCCCCAGTTCGACCCCCGCGCGATCGACCGCGGCGAACACCTCCACCGCCGGATCGTGGATGATCGCGGTCAGCGCCGCATCGTCCATCACCAATCGCGAATACCACAGCCAGCGTGCCCCCACGCGGCGGAACAGCGTGCGATAGCGATCGGGGGCCGGGGCATCCCAGCGCGTCAGCCGCAGCGGCGAAGCGGGCATGGGGCGCAGCGGCGGGCGGGTGCGCATCTCCAGCGTGGTGACGATCGTTGCGACATGATCGTCGGGCACCGCGTGCAGCCCCGCCACGTGCGTTACTCCCATGTCGCGACGGGTGGCAGGCTCATCAGGATCGCATCGATATTGCCCCCGGTCTTCAGCCCGAACAGCGTGCCGCGGTCGTAGACCAGGTTGAACTCGGCATAACGGCCACGCCAGCGGCGCTGCTCGGCCAGGTCCTCGGCCGTGAACGGATCGGCCATGCGCCGCCGGACGATTCGCGGATAGGCGGCAAGGAACGCGCGCCCGACGTCCTGCGTGAACGCGAAATCCGCCGCAAAGTCGTTTTCCAGATGATCGTAGAAGATGCCGCCCACGCCGCGGTGGACGCCGCGATGCGGGATGTAGAAGTAATCGTCCGCCCACGCCTTGAACCGCGGATAATGCGTCGGATCGTGCGCATCGCAGGCGCGTGCCAGTTCGGCATGGAAATCGGCGGTGTCCTGCGCGACCGGCAGCGGCGGGTTCAGGTCGGCGCCGCCGCCGAACCATTGTTTCGTGGTGCGCAGGAAGCGCGTGTTCATATGCACCGCGGGCACGTGCGGATTGGCCATGTGCGCGACCAGGCTGATCCCGGTGGCGAAGAAGCGCGGATCCTCGCCGGCGCCGTGGATGGTGCGCGCGAAATCGCCCTCGAACGTGCCGCCGACGGTGGAGACGTTGACGCCCACCTTCTCGAACACGCGGCCCTTCATCACGCCGCGCACCCCGCCGCCGCCCGGCGCGCCTGACGGGTCGGCACGGTCCCAGGGGAGATAGTCGAAGGTCGCGTCGGACCCGGCCTCCCGCTCGATCGCCTCGAATTCGGCGCAGATCAGGTCGCGCAGATGCTCGAACCAGGTGCGCGCCGCGCGCTGTTGCTCGTCCAGTTGCATGCCCCTGCCATCGCGGGCGCGGGCGATGCGGTCAATCGGTCAGTTCGTCCCACCCGCCGGTCTGCCGCAACGCCTCGCCCAGCACGATCGCGCCTGCAACCGCGACGTTGAGCGAGCGCAGGCCCGCGCGCATCGGGATGCGCACCGCCATGTCGGCGCGTGCATGTGCCGCCAGCGGAACGCCCGCGCCCTCGCTGCCAAGCAGCAGGATGTCGTCGTGGGCGAACCGCGCCTGCGGCAGCGGCACGGCGTCCGCCGCGGTGGTGGCCAGCACGATCCGCCCGCTGGATGCCGCCAGGAACGCCGCCCAGTCGACATGGCGGGTCACCGCGACCTTCCCGGCATAGTCCATCGCGGCGCGCGCCCATGCCCGCTCGCTCCACGCGAAGCCCATCGGTTCGATCAGATCGACCGCCACGCCTAGGCACGCCCCCAGCCGCAGCAGGGTGCCGACATTGCCGGCGATGTCCGGCTGGTACAGGGCGATGCGCATGACAGTGCGCCTAGCCGGGTTGGGGTCCGCGCGCAAAATGCTGTTGGCAAAGCGCGCCCGGCATGGCTATCAGGCCGGGCGGGCCGCCGTGGGGACGGGCAGGCCGGCGGCGGGGCGTCGATATGTCATCACGGCATGGAGCCGGCCCGGCAACAGACGAACGGGTAGAGGTGCGACGCGAATGGCGACGGCAGACGACATGATCCCTCCGGGCGAGAATCCCGCGCCCTATCACGAGGAGGCGCACGATCCGCGCCGTCGCGATTTCATCAACATCGCCGCGGTCTCCTTCGCCGGGGTCGGCGCGGTCGCGATCGTCCTGCCGCTCATCAACCAGATGAATCCGTCGGCCGACGTGCTGGCGCAATCCACCACCGAGGTGGACATCTCGAAGATCGAGCCGGGGCAGGCGATCGTCGCCAGCTTCCGCAAACAGCCGCTGTTCGTGCGCAACCTGACGCCCAAGGAAATCGGCGAGGCCGATGCGGTGGCGGTCAGCTCGCTGCGCGACCCGCAGACGCTGGAACAGCGCACCAAGGCGGGAAAGAAGAACTGGCTGATCACGCTGGGCGTCTGCACCCACCTGGGCTGCGTGCCGCTGGGCGCGCGCGAGGGCGAAAATCGCGGGCCGTTCGGCGGCTATTTCTGCCCGTGCCACGGCTCGGCCTATGACACGGCGGGTCGTATCCGGCAGGGGCCGGCGCCCAAGAACCTGGCCGTGCCCGACTATAATTTCACGTCCGACACCGTCGTGACGGTGGGCTGAGGGAGGATTTAGGACATGAGCTTTCCCTGGGCCAAGCATTACGAACCGAAGCAGCCGCTGATGCGCTGGCTGGACGAGAAGCTGCCGATGCCGCGGCTCGTCTACAATGCGATCGGTGCGGGCTATCCGGTGCCGCGCAACCTCAACTATTTCTGGAACTTCGGCGTCCTGGCGGGTGCCGCGCTGGTGATCCAGATCGTCACCGGCGTCGTGCTGGCGATGCATTATGCTGCCAATGCGGGTGTCGCGTTCGGTTCGGTCGAAAGCATCATGCGCGACGTCAACGCCGGCTGGTTCCTGCGCTATGCGCACGCCAACGGCGCGTCGATGTTCCTGGCGGTGGTCTATATCCACATCGGCCGCGGGCTGTATTACGGATCGTACAAGGCGCCGCGCGAGATGGTGTGGCTGCTGGGCGTCGTGATCTTCCTGCTGATGATGGCGACCGCGTTCATGGGTTATGTGCTCCCGTGGGGGCAGATGAGCTTCTGGGGCGCGCAGGTCATCACCGGCTTCTTCTCGGCGATCCCGCTGGTGGGCGAAACGATCCGCGTGTGGCTGCTGGGCGGCTTTGCGCCGGATAATGCCGCGCTCAACCGGTTCTTCTCGCTCCACTATCTGCTGCCGTTCGTGATCGCGGGCGTTATCATCCTCCACATCTGGGCGCTGCACATTCCGGGTTCGAACAACCCGACCGGCGTCGACGTGAAGGGCGAGCAGGACACGGTGCCGTTCCATCCCTATTACACCGCCAAGGACGGCGTGGGCGTGGGCGTGTTCTTCCTGGTGTTCGCGCTGCTGATCTTCTTCTCGCCGAACCTGCTGGGCCACCCGGACAACTACATCGAGGCGAACCCGCTCTCGACCCCGGCGCACATCGTTCCGGAATGGTACTTCCTGCCGTTCTACGCGATCCTCAAGAGCTTCACCGCGGACTTCATCCTGCCGGCCAAGCTGTGGGGCGTGGTGGCGATGTTCGGCTCGATCCTGCTGCTGTTCTTCCTGCCGTGGCTGGACAGCTCGCCGGTGCGCTCGGCCAATTATCGCCCGACCTATCGCTGGTTCCTTCTGGTGCTGCTGATCGACGTGCTGGTGCTCGGCTATGTCGGGGGTGCCGAGGCGACCGCGCGCAACGTGATGATCGGGCAGATCGCGGCGGCTTACTATTTCGCGCACTTCCTCATCATCCTGCCGCTGGTGTCGGCCGCGGAGAAGCCGCGTCCGCTGCCGAACTCGATCACCGAGGCGGTGCTGGCAAAGCATGGCGGCACGTCGCCTGCGCAGACGGCCATGGCCGGCTGACCGAAACGAGACGATTAGGGGACAGATAAGACAATGGCTCGTCTCATTTCACTGGTGATCGGCGCGGGGTTCGTCTTCGTGCTCGCGCTGGCGCTGTTCTTCACCGCGAAGGACGCGATCCAGAATCCGGCACCGGAATCGGCGGAACATGAATTCCACCTCCATCCCGAGGACATTCACCTGTCCTCGGCCGGCTTCTTCGGGAAGTTCGACCGGCAGCAGCTGCAGCGCGGCTTCCAGGTGTACAAGGAAGTGTGCGCCGCCTGCCATTCGCTGAAGTACGTGTCGTTCCGCGACCTCGAGCACATCGGCTATTCCGAGGCCGAGGTGAAGGCGATCGCGAACCAGTGGGTGATCGAGCAGCCGACGGTGAACCCGGAAACGGGCGAAGCCGCGACGCGCAAGAACCTGCCGTCCGATCGCTTCCCGCTGCCCTTCGCCAACGACATTGCGGCGCGCGCGGCGAACAACAACGCCATCCCGCCCGACCTGTCGCTGATGACGAAGGCGCGGCATGACGGGTCGAACTACGTCCATGCGCTGATCACCGGCTATCGCAACCAGCCGGCCGAACTGATTGAGAAGTTCCCGGGCGCCAAGACCCCGCCGGGACTGCACTACAACCCGTATTTCGCGAACCTCAACATCGCGATGCCGCCGCCGCTGACCTCGGACGGGCAGGTGACGTACAGCGACGGGACCAAGGCGACCAAGGATCAGATGGCGCGCGACGTGGCGGCGTTCCTGACCTGGACGGCGGAACCGAACCTGGAGGCCCGCCATGCGGCCGGCTTCGCGGCGGTGATCTTCCTGCTGATCTTCGTCTATCTGGCGTGGGGCGCGTATCAGAACGTCTGGCGCGACATCAAACATTGATCGGCGCGGCTGCCGCCCTGGTGGCGGCGGCACACGGTCGTATCATGACCCCGGCCGCCGCGCCGGGGTTTTTGTTTGTGGGAATTCGAGGAGGACGACATGGCCGGGCCGGAGCGTAATGCCGACCTGCGGGCGCTGATCCGCACCATCCCCGACTTTCCCAAGCCGGGAATCGCGTTTCGCGACATCACCACGCTGCTGCTGTCGCCAGCCGGTGTCGCGACGTGCATCGAGCGGATGGCCGCTGCGGTCGACGGGCCGGTAGATCTGGTCGCGGGGATCGAGGCACGCGGCTTTCTGTTCGCGGCAGCGCTGGCCGTACCGTTGCGGGCCGGGGTGCTGCTGATCCGCAAGGACGGCAAGCTTCCCGGCGCGACCATCGCGGAGGATTATGCGCTGGAATACGGCCAGGACCGGATCGCGATCCACGCCGACGCGCTGGTGCCTGGCGCGCGCGTCCTGCTGGTCGACGACCTGATCGCCACCGGCGGCACCGCGCGTGCGGCGCTGCGCTTGCTGCGCAAGGCCGGCGGGGTGGTGACGCAGGCGCAGTTCGTCGTCGACCTGCCCGATCTGGGCGGTGCCGATCGGCTGCGCGACGACGGCATCACGGTCCACGCGTTGGTCGACTTTCCCGGCGACTGACGGGGCGCCGGAACCCGGCGCGCGCGTCGGCGGTTCCCCTTCACGTCCGCGACGGCCGGCGATGCGACCGCCGTCCCGTGCCACGACGGGAGAGTGACGATGGTGCTAAGGCAATGGGCCAGCGCGGCCTTGCTGGGGTGCGGGATGCTCGCGACGGCGGGCTGCACCGACGGTTATGGCTATAGCGGCGTGTCGATGGGCTATGGCAACGGCGGCTATTATGGCGATCCCTATTATGCCGGCGGCGGGTGGGGCGGCGGTGTCGCGCCCAGCTATTACGGATGGTACGGGGATTATTATTATCCCGGCACCGGTGGCTTCGTCTATGATCGCTATCGTCGTCCGGTGCGGTGGAATGCGGACCAGCAACGCTACTGGCAGGGGCGCCGCGGGGCGTGGGGCGACCGCGCGGTACGCAACAACTGGCAGGACTTCCGCGGCGACGTTCGGCGGGAGCGCCGCGACTATCGCGGTGACGTGCGGGCGGGGCGTGAGGCGTATCGCGCGGGGACCATTGATCGCGGACAGTTCCGCGACGTGCGGCGTGATGCACGGCGCGACTATCGCCAGGACGTCCGTCGCGATTACCGCGATCTGCGGCGCGAGAACAGGGCAGAGGGCTATCGCACGCCGCGCCCGGACCGGGCGTTCCGGCCGCGGCGCGATCGCTGACGCTTTCAGGCCGGCCGGGTCTGGATCAGGCCGTTCGAGATCATCGACATCACTGCGACGTCGTCCTGATTGAAAACGGTGACGCGGCTCTTGAAGATGCCCATTTCGGGCCGGGATTGCGACACGCGCTTCTCCAGTACCTCGCTTTCGACGCGTAGCGCGTCGCCCGGATAGACGGGAACGAGCCAGCGCAATTCGTCCATACCGGGCGATCCCAGCCCGGCCTGGCGATGTTCCTTCAGATTGGCGACCAGCATCGCCATGGTCATCGCGCAGGTGTGCCATCCGCTGGCCGACAGCCGCCCGAAATGCGTCGCAGCCGCGGCCTCGTCGGAAAGGTGGAAGGGCTGTGGATCGTAGCGGCGGGCGAACTCGATCACCTCTTCGCGGGTCACCTCATATCGGCCGAACCGCGCGACCTTTCCGATCTCGAGATCCTCAAAATACTGCATCCTCTTTTCCTTTCTTGTCGTCTTCAGCGACGCAGCACGCCCCGGAACGGCCGGTCGTCACCATCTAGCCGCTGACCGGGCGGCAGGCCGAGCAGGTCGCGGATCAGCGGGGCAATATCGACATTGTCGAACGTCGCGATCCGCCGGCCGGTGGCAAAGGCGGGGCCATTGGCGATGAACAGCGCGCGCATGTCGGCCGCGTCATTGTCATAGCCGTGTGCGCCGCCGGTAAACGGCTTGGCGGGGGCGGTCTTCGCGATCGTCCATGCGCCGGCGGGGCCATCCTCCGCCAGACAGAAGAACGGCGGGATGCGCGGGTTGGTGCCGTAGCGGAAGCGCGCTGGAATCGCCTGCCGCCGCCAGCATTGCATATGGGGATGCGGGGCGAGGAGCGCGCGCGCCACCGCGTCCTCGCGGCCCGGCGTCGGGACGAAGGTGGCGAACGGGCCGGTGTCGATGATGCGCGCGTCGGCCGGCGGGACGATCGTGTCGAGCGCGATCGTGCGGGTCGATGCGGTGGGCGCCATGCCGTGGTCGGCGACGATGACGAGGTTTGCGGGCTGTCCCAGCGTGGCGAGGCCGGCGACCAGTTCGCCGATCCAGCTGTCGACCTGCGCGACCGTGGCGGTCATTTCCGGGGCGGCGGGGCCGAAGGTGTGGCCGGCGGTGTCGACATTGTCGAAATAGAGCGTGACGAACGCCGGGCGGGTGGCGGCGGGGCGGCGGAGCCAGTCGATGACCGCGTCGACGCGCTGGTGGCCGGTGATCTGCTGGTTGAATTCCTGCCAGTCGTGCGGGCGGGTGCCATTGGCGACCGGATGCGGCCATTGCGGGTCGCGAACGCCGCCCCAGGCGACGTTGCTGCCCGGCCAGAACATCGTCGCGGTGCGGATTCCAGCCCTTTCCGCGGTCACCCACACGGGTTCGCCGCCGTTCCACCAGAAGGGATCGTCGTTCGACATCGTGAAGACCTCACCGGGGCGCGCGGCATCCTCCATGGTGTTCGCGACGACGCCGTGGTGATCGGGGACGAGCCCGGTGACGAGCGTCCAGTGATTGGGCGCGGTCTTGCTGGGGAAGGACGGGCGCATGGCGGCGGTGACGCCGCCCGCGGCGAGCCGCGAGAGGTTCGGCGTGACGCCGCGATCGAGATAATCGGGGCGAAACCCGTCGATCGACACGAGAATCGTGACGGGCGGGCGCTGTTCTGCGGGCGCCGATGCGGCATTTGCGGGCGGTGCGGGCGTGGTCGCGGGGGGCAATGCGCGCGGTGCGTAAGGGTAGGCGCATCCCGACAACAGGGCGAGCGCGGCGGCGAGCGATGCGAACGGAGCCTTCATGACGCGGCAATACGCCGCGGACGGGGGCGGCGAAAGAGCGCAGATGTAGGGTAGAGGGGGCGGTGCGGAGCGGGCGATGACCGGGTTTCAGTTGGCCGCGTGATGTTTTCGACCGGAACATCGGCGCATCTCCGTGTTCCGGGCCGTCATGACCACGCCATCAGCCCCCGGGTGTACCCTGCGCCGTGGATGCCGGAACGGCTCCGGCATGACGGGGCCGGTGCTGCAAGTGGCGCGAGCGGACGGTGGCCGGTTCCGGGACCGGCCGCCGCCCGCATCACACGTTGAAGCGGAACAGCATCACGTCGCCGTCGTGGACGACATATTCCTTGCCTTCCTGACGCAGCTTCCCCGCTTCGCGGGCGCCGGCTTCGCCGTTGCAGGCGACGTAGTCGTCGAAGGCGATGGTTTCGGCGCGGATGAAGCCGCGTTCGAAATCGGAGTGGATCGCGCCGGCGGCCTGCGGCGCCTTCGACCCGGCCTCGACCGTCCAGGCGCGCGCTTCCTTCGGGCCGACGGTGAAGAAGGTGAGCAGGTGGAGCAGTTCGTAGCCCGCACGGATCACGCGCGCGAGGCCGGTTTCCTCCAGCCCCAGCTCGGCGAGGAATTCGCCGCGATCCTCGTGCGGCATCGTCGCGATCTCCGCCTCGATCGCGGCGGAGACGACGACCGCCTGCGCGCCCTCCGCCTTCGCCTTGTCGAACACCTTCTGCGACAGGGCATTGCCGTTGGCGGCGTCTTCCTCGTTCACGTTGCACACGTAGAGGACCGGCTTGGCGGTGAGCAGCTGCGCCTGATCCAGCACGCGGCGTTCCTCGACGTCGCCCACCTCGGTCAGCCGCGCGGGCTTGCCGTCGCGCAGCAGGTCGAGCGCGCGGCCCAGCACGACGGCGGCGAGCTTCGCCTCCTTGTCGCCCTGCTGCCCTTTCTTGGCGAGGTTGGGGACGCGCTTCTCCAGGCTTTCGAGGTCGGACAGCATCAGCTCGGTCTCGACCGTTTCGGCATCGGCGATCGGATCGACGCGGTTGTCGACATGCTGGATGTCGTCATTCTCGAAACAGCGCAGGACGTGGACGATCGCATCCACCTCGCGGATGTTGCCCAGGAACTGGTTGCCCAGCCCTTCGCCCTTGCTGGCGCCGCGCACCAGCCCGGCGATATCGACGAAGCCGAGCTGGGTTTCGATGATCTTGCCCGAGCCGGCGATCGCCGCCAGCTTCGACAGGCGCGGATCGGGGACGCCGACGTTGCCGACGTTCGGCTCGATCGTGCAGAACGGATAATTGGCCGCCTGCGCCGCGGCCGTTTCGGTCAGCGCGTTGAAGAGGGTGGACTTGCCGACGTTGGGCAGGCCCACGATGCCGCAGCGGAAACCCATGATGATGCCTGTGCGAAAGGGAGAAACAGCGCGCCAGATAGGCGAGCGGCGCGCGGAAGGCTAGGCGCGATCGAGGAACACCACGCCGGGCACCGCCAGCACCTGCCCGGTCGCCGCCAGCCGGCCGTCGGGAAGGATGCGGAACACCGCGACGGTGCCGCTGCGTTCGTTGGCGACCAGGCAGCGCGCGCGATCCTCCAGCAGCAGGAAGAAGCGCGGCCAGTGCCCGCCGCTGGCGATATGCTGGATGAGGCGCGGGGTGCCGTCGGCGGCGAAATCGAACACCGCGATACTGTCATGCCCGCGGTTGGAGGCATAGAGCCGCCGCCCGCGCGCGTCGAGGCTGAGGTGCGCGGCGAAGGAGGCGCCGGCGAACCCCGCCGGCAGCAGCGATTGCGTGGTGCGCGTCGTGAACGTGCCGTCGGCGTGCGCGTCGAGCGTCAGCAGCGTATTGCCCAGTTCGGTGACGACATAGGCGACCGGCAGGCGCGGGTGATGCGCCAGATGCCGTGGCCCGGCGCCGGCAGGCGCGCGCCATGCGACGCGCGGTTCGCCGGGGACCGCGCCGGCCATGTCATAGGCGAACACCGTATCCGCCCCCAGATCGACGGTGTGGAGGCGGCGTGCGTCGCGGGTGAAGCCGACCCAATGCGCGTGCGGCCCGGCCTGACGATCCGTATTGGGGCCGGTGCCGTGCTGCTGGCGGACGGTCGGGGTGCCGGGGCGGCCATCGCGGCCGAGCGGCCAGACTGAGACCGTGCCCGACGAATAATTGGCGACCGCCAGCGCGCGCGCATCGGGGGCGATCGCGACATGGCAGGGATCGTCCCCGCCGCTCGGCACGTCGGCGAGGACGCGGGCGTTGCGGTCCGTGACGATCAGTCGGCCCTTTGCCTGCTCCTTCGCCAGATAGCGGTGCGCGCCATGCGTCACGCCGAAGGAGATGCCGGTCAGCGGGGCGGGGGCCGCGACGCGCCAGCCGGCGCCCGCGGGGGCGAGCGTATAGAGGCCGGCGCCGCCTTCGTTGGCATAGGTGCCGGCGATCAGCGCGGGCATCGTGGCCGTCGTGGTGCGCGCACGCGCGGGGAGGGCGGGCAGCAGGGCCGTGGCGGCAAGGCCGCCGAGCAGATCGCGTCGGGTCGTCATCGCGCGGTGATGGACGGTGCCTGCGTGCCGCGCAACCGTGCCGCGCGCGCATCCCGCGCATAAGCCAGCGCGATAGTGGCGGCGACCCCGGCGAGTGCGAGCACGTAATAGGCCGGATAGCCACCGCCCGCGCGCAGCCACAGCGTGCCAAGCGCATAGGTGAGCACCACGCCGCCCGCGAAGCAATCGAGGCTGTGGCGCCCGATCGCGGCCAGCGCGCGCCACGGCTGGCGCGCCAGCCACGGGCGCAGCCACGTCAGCACCGCGGCGTAGAAGACCAGCATCAGCACCGCATGGGCGACGCGCAGCGGATGGAGACCGAGCGGCGCCTCCAGCCACCATGGCCGCGCCAGCCATTGCGCTTCCTGAAGCTGGCGGACGGCCGCGGCGGCGATCGCCAGCGTGACGAGCGCGATCAGCGCGGTGCGGTGCCCGTCGAGCCAGCCGAACAGCGCGCGATGCGCCGATCGCGCGCCGAGCGCCATCGGCACGAAGAACAGCATCTGCCATGCCGCCAGCGAAACGGCGGTGCCGAGGTTCGCGGCCGGATTCGCGGCGATGGCGTGCCAGGTGATCGCCTGCGACGCGATCCACAGCGCCACCGACAGCGGGATCACCGCGCGAGGTGCGCGGGCGTGGAGCGCCATCGCCAGCGGGGCGAGCAGCATCAGCGAGATGTAGAGTTGCAGGATGTCGAGCAGCCGCGGCGCGGATTGCAGCATCGCGAAGCGCGCAGTGGCGGCGGCGGGGGCGGTCCAGAAGACGTCGAGCCGCCAGAACGCCAGCTCTCCCGCGGTCATCACCAGGCCGATCGGCAGCACGATCGCGAGCAGCGCGATGTCGTACAGCCACAAGGTGCCGGCGCGGCGGACGATCGCGCGCGCCGGATGCGGGCGGCGCAGATAGACCAGCCCGACCATATAGCCCGACATGATGACGAACAGTTCCGCCGCGGTGGAAAAGCCCAGCCGCGTCGGCGTGGGGATCATCCACCCGCGATAGCCGGCGAATTCGACGACCTGCGTCAGGTGATTGAGGAAGATCGTGACGATGGCGATGCCGCGCACGATGTCGATGCGCGGTTCGCGCTCCATGGCGGGCGCTCCCGTGGCGGTGATCGATACGTGGGCGTAACGCCGGTCGGGGGCGTGGGGTCCGGCGGGGCGTCACGTAGGTGCGAGCGACACGTCCGTAAAACCGCTTGGGCGCCCCGCAGGAACCGTCACACCGGACTTGTTCCGGGGGCCACCGGTCCGCATTGTCAACCGCTTATGCATATGCGGCACGGTGGATGCCGGAACAGGTCCGGCATGACGGAACGGCGGCGCGGCTGCCCCCTACCTGTCTCTTATACACATCTCCG
>NZ_LSJO01000144.1:0-5507 GCF_001556735.1 Sphingomonas sp. CCH9-F2
GTGGGCTCGGAGATGTGTATAAGAGACAGCCACCATCACCGTCCAGTCGGGCGGCACCGGACAGACGGTGCAGGACGTCTACGAGGATCGCGTGGTCTATACGGGGCGTCGCTATACCAAGGCGCCGCGCCGCTACACCAAGAGCCGCTGTCGCTGCTGAGCCTGCGGCGGACGCCCGGTCCGCGCCTCAGCTCAGCCGGTCGATCGCGGCGGCGTCCAGCCCGCCCGGCACGATCATCAGCGGCACCGGCAGCGTGCCGGCCTCCGCCGCGAAATGGCTGACCAGCGCACCGGGCGCACCCGGTGCCGCGCCCAGCACCAGTGCGGCGATGCGCGGATTGTCGGCGATCATCTGCCGGATCACCTTCGGCCCGTCGCCCTCGCGCACGGTCAGCGACGGGCGCACCCCCGACTCCTCCAGGATCGTGCCCGCCGCACGCGCGACCAGCCCCTCGGCTCGCTGGCGCTGTTCCTCCTCGATCGTGGCCTGCACCCCGCCGAACGCGATGAATTCCTGCGGCGGCAGCAGCGCGAGGATCTCCACCCCGCCGCCGGTCTTCACCGCGCGCCGCGCCGCGAAGCGCAGCGCGCTCAATGCCTCGGCGGTGTCGTCGATCACGGTCAGGTAAATGCGCATCCCGCCAGCCTACGCCCCGCCGCCGCGCGCGCCAAGGGGCAGACGGGCTTGACCGCATAGCGCGTGTCCGCGAGAGACGGGCCATTCCCCAGGAGCCTTTCGAGGATCACGATGCCCATCGAAATCAAGATGCCTGCCCTGTCGCCCACGATGGAGGAGGGCACGCTGGCCAAATGGCTCGTCAAGGAAGGCGACGAGGTGAAGTCCGGCGACATCATGGCCGAGATCGAGACCGACAAGGCGACGATGGAATTCGAGGCGGTCGACGAAGGCCGCATCGCGAAGATCATGGTGGCCGAGGGCACCGATGGCGTGAAGGTCGGCGCGGTGATCGCGCTGCTGGAAGGCGAAGGCGAGGAAGCGGCGCCGCCCGCCGCGAAGAAGGAGGAGGCGCCCGCTCCCGCCGACCACGGCAAGCCCGCCGATGCCGCGGTCGCCCGGGAAGAGAAGCCCGCTGCCCCTGCCCCTGCACCCGCCGCCACGCCGGCGCCGGCCGCCGCACGTCATGACGGCGACCGCGTGAAGGCCAGCCCGCTGGCGCGCCGCATCGCCGCGGACAAGGGAGTCGACCTGTCGGGCGTCTCCGGCTCCGGCCCGAACGGCCGCATCGTCAAGGCGGACGTGGAGAAGGCACAGCCGGGCGCCGCCGCGCCGGCCGCGAGCGCCGCCGCACCGGCCGAGGCGCCCGCCGCCGCGCCGAAGCCCGCGCAGGTGCCGGACATTCCGCACGAGACGACCAAGCTCAGCAACATGCGCAAGACGATCGCGCGCCGCCTGACCGAATCGAAGCAGCAGGTGCCGCACATCTACCTCACCGTGGACGTGCAGCTCGACAAGCTGCTGAAGCTGCGCGCCGAGCTGAACGCCGGGCTGGGGGCGCGCGGGGTCAAGCTGTCGGTCAACGATCTGCTCATCAAGGCGCTGGCGGTGTCGCTGGTCCAGGTGCCCAAGTGCAACGTGATGTTCACGCCCGATCAGCTGGTCAGCTTCCACCGCGCCGACATCTCGGTCGCGGTGTCGACGCCCGAAGGCCTGATCACCCCCGTCATCACCGAGGCGGACAGCGCGTCGCTGTCCAGCATCTCGACGCGGATGAAGGATCTGGCCGCCCGCGCGCGCGACAAGAAGCTGAAGCCGGAGGAATTCACCGGCGGCACCGCCTCGCTCAGCAACATGGGCATGTTCGGGATCAAGCAGTTCGAGGCGGTCATCAACCCGCCGCAGGGCATGATCCTGGCGATCGGCGCGGGCGATAAACGCCCGTGGGTGATGCCCGACGGCACGCTGGGCGTCGCCAGCATCATGAGCGCGACCGGCAGCTTCGATCACCGCGCGATCGATGGCGCGGACGGTGCGCAGCTGATGCAGGCGTTCAAGACGCTGGTCGAAAACCCGCTGTCGATGCTCGCCTGAGGCGGGCCGCGATGGCGCAGATGCAGCTGTCCGCCGAAAAGCGCGAGATCGCCTGGACCGTGCTGGGCTTCGGGATCACCGCGCTGGTCTTCCAGGGCGCGGCGTGGAGCTATCCGCAGGGCGCCGACACGATCTGGCTGGTCGGCGCGGCCACGCTGGTGGCGGTCGGCGTGCTGGGCGCACGCGACGTCGGGCGGATGCAGCGCGAAGGGGCCGCGGCATGACCACGCTCCCCCCGCCGGATCGCGCGCCGACGATTCGCGTCACCGCGATGCCCGCCGACGCCAATGCCTATGGCGACATCTTCGGCGGGTGGCTGATGAGCCTGATGGATTCGGCCGCCGGCCTGACCGCCGCGCGCCGTGCCAAGGGGCGCGCGGTGACGATCGCGACCGACGGGATGCACTTCCACGCGCCCGTCCATGTCGGCGACGAAGTGTCGGTCTATGCACAGCTCGAAAAGATCGGGCGCACGTCGATGACGATCCAGGTCGAAAGCTGGGCGCGCGACCGCCATGGCGAGGAAACCCGCAAGGTGACCGAGGCGCGCTTCACCTTCGTCGCGATCGACGAGAACCGCCGCCCCCGCGACGTGCCGCCGGCGGCGTGAGCTTTTCCCGGCGGTCGCGACGCTGCGCGCCGCCTATGCGATGACAAAGAGGGCTGCGGCCCGGGAGTGTTGAAATGGCTGACACCTACGACCTGATCGTTCTGGGCTCCGGCCCCGGCGGCTATGTCGCCGCGATCCGCGCGAGCCAGCTGGGCCTCAAGACCGCGATCGTCGAGCGCGAGCGGCTGGGCGGCATCTGCCTCAACTGGGGCTGCATCCCGACCAAGGCGCTGCTGCGCACGTCGGAAGTCTATCACTACATGACCCATGCCGCCGATTACGGGCTGAAGGCGGACAATGTCGGTTTCGACCTGGGCAAGATCGTCGAGCGCAGCCGCAAGGTCGCCGGGACGCTGAACGCCGGCGTCAAGGGGCTGATGAAGAAGAACAAGGTGACGGTGGTCGAAGGGTTCGGCAGCCTGGCGGGCAAGGGCAAGCTGTCCGTGAAGCAGGGCGACAAAACCGTCGAGCTTTCCGCCAAGCATATCCTGCTCGCCACCGGCGCGCGCGCGCGCGACCTGCCGTTCGCCAAGGCCGACGGCAAGCGCATCTGGACGTACCGCCACGCAATGGTGCCCGAAGTGATGCCGACCAAGCTGCTGGTCATCGGATCGGGCGCGATCGGCGTGGAGTTCGCCAGCTTCTACAACGACATGGGCGCCGATGTTACGATCGTCGAGATGCTGCCGCGGATCCTGCCGGTGGAGGATGAGGAGGTCAGCGCCTTCATGGAAAAGCGCCTGACCAAGGACGGCATCAAGATCGTCACCGGCGCGGGTGTCGAGAAGATCGAGACTGGCGCCGATGCGGTGAAGGCGACGATCAAGGGCAAGGACGGCACGTCCGCGACGCGGGAGTACAGCCACGTCATCGTCGCGATCGGCATCGTGCCGAACACCGAGGAGATCGGGCTGGAGAAGCTGGACATCGCCACCGACCGCGGCCATATCAAGGTCGACGGCTTCGGACGCACCAACGTGGAGGGCATCTACGCGATCGGCGACGTCACCGGCGCGCCGTGGCTGGCGCACAAGGCGAGCCATGAGGGCATCGTGTGCATCGAGAAGATCGCCGGGCAGAACCCGCATCCGTTCGAGACGTGGAACATCCCCGGCTGCACCTATTCGCGCCCGCAGGTCGCCAGCGTCGGCCTGACCGAGGCGAAGGCGAAGGAACAGGGCCGCGAGGTGAAGGTCGGGAAATTCCCGTTCATCGGCAACGGCAAGGCCATCGCGCTGGGCGAGGCGGACGGCTTCGTGAAGACGGTGTTCGACGCGAAGACCGGAGAACTGCTGGGCGCGCACATGGTCGGCGCGGAAGTGACCGAGCTGATCCAGGGCTATGTCGTCGCGCGCCAGCTGGAAACGACCGAGCATGAGCTCACGGAGACGGTGTTCGCGCACCCGACGCTGAGCGAGATGATGCACGAAAGCGTGCTGGGCGCCTACGGCCGCGCGCTGCACATCTGACGCGGCGGCGGCACCGTGCCGCGTCGGAGGGTTAGCAAGCGATGACGCGCCTGTTTCGGGCGACCGGCGGCGGTACGGCGATCGCCGCCGCCGCACTGTTCGCGGCATCGCTGGCGATATTCTGGCCGGGAATCGTCGAATATGACGTCCTGCGCCAGTACGAACAGATCGTCGCGGGGCGGCTAGACGACTGGCATCCCCCGGCGCTGGCGCGTTTGTGGGAATGGACGCTGTCATGGCGCCGCGATCTGGCGCCGCTGCTGGCCGCGCAACTCGCGCTCTACTGGCTGGCGATCGGGCTGATCGCCGCCGCCCTCTCGCGCAGCGGACGGGCGCGGGCCGGCTGGGCGACGGTGGCGGTGGCTGCGCTGCCGCCGTTCCTGGGCTGGCAGGGCGTCGTCGTGAAGGACACGCAATTCGTCGGCGCGACGCTGGCGGCGGTCGGGTTGGTCGCGTTCTGGCGGCTGCGCGGACGCGCCGTGCCATGGGCGGCGGGCATCGCCGCCGCGGTGCTGCTGAGCTACGCCATGCTGCTGCGCGCCAATGCGGTGTTCGCACTGGCGCCGCTGATCGCCATGCTGCTGCCGCTGCGGCGGACACGCCATCGCGTGATCGCCGGGGTGCTGATCCTTGCGGCGGGGCTGGCGCTGTCGGGACCGGTCAACCGCCACCTGCTGGGCGCGACGCGGCCCAGCGGGGTGCAGAAGACGCAGCCCTTCTACGATCTGGCCGGCATCGCGGTGCGTACCGGCGGAGACGACGGCACCGGGCTGCCGGCCGCGGCCGCGCGCATGATGGCGGCGCGGCATTGCGTGTCGCCGCTGTTCTGGGACTCGATCGGCGACGATCCGCAGTGCGGGCCGGTGACCCGGCGGCTGTGGGCGCAGCCGCCCGCGACGCTCTACCCGCGGCTGGCGATGAGCGTGGTGCGCCATCCGCTGGCCTATCTTTCGCACCGCGCCGCGCACTGGAACATGACCGAGCGGTGGATCGTCCCCGCGCACCTGCCCTTCGCCGATCCGCCCGCCTGGGGCGAGCCGAACGACGTCGGCCTGCCCACCGTTGGGGGCGCGGCGATGCACCGCTGGCAGGGGATTGCGGCGTGGCTGGTCGAAACCCCGCTCGGCTGGCCGATCGCATGGCTGGCGCTGGCGGCCGGGCTGGCGTGGGCGGCGTGGCGGCGCCCCCCTGCCCCGGCGCGCGACCTGGCGGCGGCGCTGCTGGCGTCGGCGATCGCGCTGGAGGCAAGCTTCGTCGCGGTGTCGATCGCGTCGGACCTGCGCTATCACCTGTGGCCGATGATCGCGACCGCGCTGGCGGCGCTGTTGCTGGCGGACCGGCCGGTGCCGCGGCGCGCGTTCGTGCCGCTGGCGGTGGT